>JADLHM010000021.1 GCA_020848745.1 Deltaproteobacteria bacterium
AGGTGCTGCGGCGCGAGCTCAAGGTCGAGGAGCAGGAGCGCTTCTCCGGCACCAAGCTCAAGAAGAGCCGCGACGCGCTGAACCGCCTCGGCTTCTTCCAGGAGGTGAACCTCACCACCCAGCGCGGACGCAGCGAGGAGAAGCTGAACCTCCAGGTCGACGTGAAGGAGGGACAGACCGGCTCGCTGACCGCGGGCGCCGGATTCAGCTCCGCCGACAGCCTGCTCTTCAACGCCCGCATCCAGGAGAACAACCTCTTCGGGCGCGGCCAGCGCGCCGTGCTGAACGCCGACTTCGGCAGCCGCCGCCAGAACTTCATCGCGAGCTTCACCGAGCCGTGGCTCTTCGACATCCCATTGAACAGCACCATCGACGGCTTCCGCTGGCTCCTCGACTACGACGACTTCACGCGCGGCGGCACGGGCGTCGGGCTGCGCTTCCTCTATCCGCTGACCGCGCTCGGCTACGAGAAACTCTTCGACGTCCTCTCGCTCGAGGAGATCCGCATCGGCGCCGAGTACCGCTTCGAGCAGGCCGAGATCAGCGACGTGGACCGCTACTCGCCGCCGACCGTGGTCGCCTCCGAGGGCCAGAGCATCACGAGCTCGATCCGCCCGCTCATCACCCGCAACACGCTGAACAGCTTCTTCGATCCGACGCGCGGGTCCGCGCAGGAGTTCTCCGTCGAGTACGCGGGCCTCGGCGGCGAGAGCGAGTTCGTCAAGGTCGACGCCCGGACACGCCACTACTGGCCGATCTACAAGTCGCCGTCGCTCGGCACCTTCGTCTACTCGATCGCCGGTCAGGTCGGCTACGGACGCGGCTTCGCGGGCGTGATCGGACACGAGCTGCCGCTCTACGAGCGCTACTTCCCGGGCGGCATCAATTCCGTGCGCGGCTTCAAGACCCGCACGCTCGGCCCGCGCGAGGCCGTCTTCAACCCCCAAGCGGAGGAGATCAACACCGACCCGGTCGGCGGCAGCCGCCAGTTCATCGTGAACAACGAGATCATCTTCCCCATCGTCGAGCCGCTCGGACTGAAGGGCGTCGTCTTCTTCGACGCCGGCAACTCGTGGCTCGACTCGGACGGGTGGGACATCGGCGACCTGCGCTACGCCGCCGGCGGCGGCGTCCGCTGGCAATCGCCGATGGGTCCGATCCGCATCGAGTTCGGCTTTCCTTTGAACAAGAAGAGCAACGACAAGACGAGCGTCGTGCTCTTCTCCTTCGGTGCCCCCCTCTAGGCGGCAAGGAGAATACGTTCATGCGACGCTTCACCCTCATCCTCCTCATCATCCTCGGCGCGCCGCTCGCGGTCGCGTTGCCCGCGGCCCGCGCGATCGCAGCCGACATGAAGGTCGGGATCGTCGACCTGCAGCGCGCGCTCAACGAGTCTACCGCCGGCAAGAAGGCAAAGGATCAGTTCAAGGGCGAGTTCGAGAAGATGCAGAACGGCTTGAAGTCCGAGAAGGACTCCCTCGACCGCGTGAAGGACGACCTCGACAAGAAAAGCACGGTCCTCAGCGAGGACCAGAAGAAGACCAAGCTGGAGGACTTCGAGCGCCGCCGTCGCGACCTCCGCCGCAAACTCGAGGACTCCGATGCCGAGCTCCGCAAGAAGGACCAGGAGCTCACCGGCAGCATCCTCAAGGATCTCGCCGTCGTGATCCAGGAGATCGGCGAGCGCGAGGGCTACACCCTCATTCTCGAGAACTCGAGCAGCTCCGTGCTCTACGGGTCGAAGTCGATCGACATCACCGAATCGGTGATCAAGGCCTTCGACGCGAAGCGCTGACGGAGCCCGCTCGGCCCGTCCGGCCATGGGTGACGACGAGGGCGGCGCGGCCGCGGTGGAAGGCGAGTCGGTCGATTTCGCCGCCGTCGCGCGCCTGCTTCCGCAGAGCTACCCGCACCGTCTGATCGACCGGGTCGTCGTCTGCGAGGCGGGACGCCGCCTCGTCGCCCACAAGGGCGTGACGGCGGGCGAGCCCTTCTTCGCCGGCCACTTCCCGGGGTGGCCGGTCATGCCGGGCGTCCTGATGTGCGAGGCCATGGCCCAGGCGAGCGCGCTGCTCGTGGCTCGCACCGACCCGCCGCCAGACGATGGCACGAGCCTCACGGTCACCGGCCTCGAGCGCGTCCGCTTCCGGCAGCCGGTGGTTCCCGGCGACGTGCTCGAGATCGAGGTCGCCGTCGCCACGCGCACCGCCGAGCAGTGGCGCTTGCGGGGCCGCGTCCGCGTTGGCGCCGCGGTCGTCGCGGAGACCGATTTCGACCTCGCGGTGCGCGCGCCCGCCGGACCGGCCATCCATCCGACCGCGGTGCTCGCGCCCGGCGCGGCGCTCGGCGTCGGCGTGCGGATCGGACCGTACGCGGTGATCGGCGCGCACGTCCGGCTCGGCGACCGGACCTCGGTCGGCCCGCACGCGGTCCTCGACGGACACACCACGATCGGCGCCGCCAACCGGATCTTCCAGTTCGCGAGCGTCGGCGCCGAGCCCCAAGATCTGAAGTACCGCGGCGAGCCGAGCCGGCTCGTCCTCGGCGACCGCAACATCATCCGCGAGTTCGCGACCCTGAATCCGGGGACGACCGGAGGCGGGATGCTCACGCAGCTCGGCGACGACAACCTGGTGATGAACTACGCCCACGTCGGCCACGATTCGCGCATCGGGAGCCGCTGCATCCTCGCCAACAGCTCGGCGCTCGCGGGCCACGTCACGCTCGAGGACTTCGTGTTCGTGGGCGGCCTCGCGGCGGTGCACCAGTTCTGCCACATCGGGGAGTCGGCGCTGCTCGGCGGCGGCGCCATGGTCACGCACGACGTCCCGCCGTTCTGCAACGCCTCGGGCGACCGCGCGCGGCTGCGGGGGCTGAACGTCGTCGGGCTCCGCCGCCGCGGCTTCGACGCCGCCCGCATCCGGGTGGTGAAGCAGGCCTATCGCCTCCTCTTCGACGCCGGGCTGCCGCTCGCCGAGGCCCGGACCCGTACCGCCCGGGAGCTCGGGGCGTACCCCGACGTCGCGCGCATGCTGGCGTTCATCGCGGCATCCAAGCGCGGCCTCTGTCCGGCGGGACGGGCCGGCGGTGACGACGATGGCGCCGACTGAGCGCATCGGGCTCATCGCCGGCAACGGGCGCTTTCCGCTGCTCTTCGCGGCGGCCGCCCGCCGCGCGGGGATAGACGTCGTCGCCGTCGCGCACCAGCACGAGACGCCGGACGAGATCGCGAACCTCGTGAGCCACCTCACCTGGGTGCGCGTCGGCGAGCTCGGCAAGATCATCCGCACCTTCAAGCACGCCGGCGTCGAGCGCGCCGTCATGGCGGGCGGCATCGGGAAGCCCCGACAGCTCTCGGACTTCCGGCCGGACTTCCGCGGCGCCGCCTTCATCGCCAAGACGCGGAGCCTGCGCGACGACGTGCTGCTGCGCGGCGTGGCGGGCGAACTCGAGCACGACGGCATCACGATCGTCGCGTCCACGCTTTTTCTCGGCGACCTGGTGCCGCAGGTCGGCACCCTCACCCGCAAGGCGCCGAAGAGCCGCGAGTGGGACGACATCCGCTTCGGGCTCGAGGTGGCGCGGGAGGTGGGGCGGTTCGAGGTCGGGCAGAGCGTGGTGGTGAAGCGGCGGACCGTGATCGCCGTCGAGGGCATCGAGGGCACCGACGCCGCCATCCGGCGCGGCGGCGAGCTCGGGCGGGGCGGCATCGTGGTGGTGAAGGTCAGCAAGCCGGGCCAGGATCTGCGCTTCGACGTACCGGCGGTCGGCATGACAACGATCGAGGTGATGCGCGAGGTCGGCGCGCGCGTCCTCGCGCTCGAAGCCGGCCGCACCCTCATGATCGACCGCGAAGAAATGATTCGCGCGGCCGACGCGGCCGGGATCGCCATCGTCGCCGTCGAGTGACCCGCCTCGTGTAGACCCGGGCGCTGCGATCGACTAGCTTCGGGCTCTTCGGCGGCGGCAACTCGCCGGGCATGCCGATTTTCCGTATCGTGCGCATTTGCAGGATGCCGCGGGGAGATCTCGCATATCCGTCACGGTGCAATCTGGCATGTCGCTTGCTGCCCCCACCGTTGGCGGCTTCAGGTCCGGACGCATGCGACCCGTGTTCCAACATAGGTTTCTCGACACCGACGCCACGCTGACCCTCGGCGGCATCTCGCCGACCGAGAAGGTCATCGCGTTCTGCCGGGTCCTGCTCGCAACCGCGACCTTCGCGATCATGATCGTCGATCCGAAGGCGCCCCTCTGGCCGGTGGTCGCCTATCCGCTCGTCGGCTCGTACGTCGCCGTGAGCCTCGTGCTCTTCCTCCTCGTCCGGAGCGAGGTCGTCCGCGGCCGCAAGGTCGGGCCGTACTCGGTCGTACTCGACATGGTGTACGGCGTACTGATCACGCTGTTCACCGAGCGCGGCGCGACCCCGTTCTTCCTCCTGAATCTCTTCGTGATCGCCAGCGTCAGCGTGCGCTGGGGCTTCCGGGCGTCGGCGCCGGTCACGATCTTCCTCGCCGGCCTCTACCCGGTGTTGATCTTCGTCGCGAGCCGCTGGCTCGAGCCCGACTTCTTCAGCGTGCAGCGCGCGCACTTCTTCCGGCCGATCTACCTGGTGGCGCTCGGGTACCTGATCGCGTATCTCGGCGAACACGAGCGGCGCTCGAAGCAGAAGCTCGGCGTGATGCTCGATCTCACCACCGCCATCCGGCCGGGACGCCCGCCAGGCTGGGCGCTCACCCACATCATGCGGCGCATCCTGCGCCACTACGACGCCCCGCGCGGCGTCGTCGTCCTGCGCGACCCCGAAAGCCGGCGCTACTTCACGTGGGACATGGACCGGACGGGCGGGCGCCTGAAGGTCGGGCTCCGCATCTCCGAAACCGATCCCTATCCCTTGCCGTTCGCGAGCTCGACCGAGGCGTTCTTCTGCAACACCTCCGACCCGCGCGGGCTCAGCGCGCTCTGCTACGACGTCGTGAGCGGTGCCACCCAGCGGAAGGTCGTGGCCGGCGACGCGCGCCTGCCGGCGAGCGGCTCGGATCAGGCGCTCCTCATGGTGCCGATCCTGATTCAGCGCGAGCTCCGCGGCCGGGCCATGGTGCTGCGCAAGCGGCGGCCGAAGTTCGCGCGCGAAGACATGGAGTTCCTGCTGCTCGTCGTCGGCCAGGCGGCGGCGGCCTTCGAGGCGGCCCGCCTGCAGGCGAAGGCCGAGGAGGTCGCCGTGCTGGAAGAGCGCGCCCGCATCGCGCGCGACCTGCACGACGGCTTCATCCAGTCGCTCGCCGGCATCGATCTCCGCGCCGAGGCCTGCCTCAAGATGATCGAGAAGGATCCCGCCCGGGTCCCGCGCGAGCTCGCCGAGCTGCAGCAGACGGTCGAACGCGGGTATCGCGAGGTCCGGCACTACCTGAACGTGCTGCGGAGCTCGAGCCGCGAGGCCCACGACCTGCGGACGACGCTCGAGCAAGTGGCGGCGGAGTTCTCGATCCGGGAGCGCTTGCGGGTCGCGCTCGAGCTGCCGGCCGACGAGGCGGAGCTGCCGCCCTCGACCGCATACGAGCTCACGCAGATCGTGCGCGAGGCTTTGCGCAACGCCGTTCGTCACGGCTCGGCCAAGGAGGCGACGGTGAAGCTCACCGTCTACGGGCCGCACTGCTCGCTGCTCATCCAGGACAACGGGCGCGGCTTCAAGCCGTCCTCCGGGTCGGTCGGCGCCGACGGGGTCGTGCAGCCGCACGTGGTGCCCTGGTCCATCCGCGAGCGCACCGCGTCGCTCGGGGGCACGCTGCGCGTCCGCAGTCCGGCCGGCCGCGGGGTCGAGATCCACGTCGTCGTCCCGGCCACATCGACGGAATCGGCATCGACGCGAAGCAGGAGGACCGCATGAACATCCAGCCACGACGCCGCCGCGTCGTCATCGTCGACGACCACACGCTGTTCCGCGACGGGCTCCGCACCATCCTCGGCATGGAGGACGACTTCGAGGTCATCGCCGACGTCGAGAGCGCCGAGGACATCGTCGAGCTGATGTGGGAGACGAAGCCGGACGTGTTGCTCCTCGACATCCGCATGCCGCAGGGAAGCGGTCTCGACGCGATCCCGGCGATCTGCCGGATCAGCCCCAACACGACGGTCATCGTGCTGACCGCGTGCGACGAGATGGAGGAACACGTGCGCGCCTTCAAGCTCGGCGCCCGCGGTGTCGTGCTCAAGGACTCGGCGCGCACCACGCTCGTGCAGGCGATCCGCTCCGTGTGTCGCGGCGAGACCTGGATGGACCCTCGCATGCGCGGCGTCCTGGTGGCCGAGCTCGCGCGCAGCGGCGACGCCGGCGAGAACATCACGATCGACCGCGACGACGGCCTGACCGACCGGGAGCTCGAGATCGTGCGCCTGGTAGCCGCCGGCAAGAAGAACAAGGAGGTCGCCGAGCAGCTCTCGATCAGCGAGCGGACCGTGCGCACGAACCTGACCAGCGTCTTCCAGAAGCTCGGGGTGCGCGATCGGATCGGCCTCGTGATGTACGCCCTCCGCCACGGCCTCACGGCCGCGGCGTAGCCGACGCGCCGCGGTCCCGTCGGCCGCCTTCGTGCGGCGCCCGGAGCGGCCCACCGCGGCTCCGGATAGTGTCGCAGTCTGATAGTGATCCCGAGTGTCGGTGTGCGGCGAGCTGTCTTGGGTGTCGCCGGCGAGTGGGTCCGGGATCGCTTCTACGGTCGCCGGGTCGCTCCCACCCGGCGCGTAAAGCCCGCCGGCGTTTCTCCGCCTTGCGCAATACGCGAGCTGCGGCTCCCCGAAGCGATCCCGGACCCACCCGCCGGCGATTCGACTCACACGAGGCTCGGCGGATGCGGCGCGCGGACTCGTCCCGCATCGCAGGGCGCACGTCGCGACGGATCGAGGCGGATCGACAGGGTCCTGAGGATCGAAAGGATGCAGCAGGCGGGCGGGTCGGGGACGGGCCCGGGGAGCGGCAGCTCGCTTGACCGCAGAGCGGAGAAGCGCCGGCGGGCCTTACGCGCTGGGCGTCAGCGACCCCGCGACCGTAGGGCCCGTCCCCGACCCGCCCGCCTGCTGCCACCGATCGCTCCGCCGCGCGAGGATCGAACTGAGACACTACCCGCCTCCGGGGCGCGATGGTCGGCGGCGCGTGATCGTGCTACGCGGGGCGCGTTGGACTCGGCGGCGACGACGAATCCACTGCGCGCGGCCGTGGTGGGGGTGGGGCATCTGGGGCGGTTCCACGCGGAGAAATACGCGGCGCTCCCGGGTGTCGCGCTCGTCGCCGTGGTCGACCGCGACGCGGCGCGCGCGCGCGAGGTCGCGGACGTGTTCGGCGTCGCCGTCGCCGACGACCACCGCGCCCTCGCCGGCCGCGTCGACTGCGCGAGTGTCGCGGTCCCGACCGGAGCGCACGCCGAGATCGGCCGCGACCTGCTCACCGCCGGCATCGACCTCCTGGTCGAGAAGCCGCTCGCCTCCACCGCGGCCGAGGGCGCCGCCCTCGTGCGCGCCGCGGCCGAGCGCGGGCGCATCCTCCAGGTCGGCCACCTCGAGCGCTTCAATCCGGCGCTCCGCGCCGCACAGGCCGTCATCACCGAGCCGAAGTTCCTCGAATGCCACCGCCTCGCTCCCTTCGTCGAGCGCGGCACCGACGTCGACGTGATCCGCGACCTCATGATCCACGACCTCGACGTCATCCAGAGCTTCGTCGCGGCCGAGGTCGAGAGCGTCGAGGCCGTCGGCGTCCCGGTCCTGACGCCGCGGGTCGACATCGCGAACGCGCGCATCCGCTTCGCGAACGGCTGCATCGCGAACGTGACGGCGAGCCGCGTCTCGATGAAGCGCGAGCGCATGCTGCGCCTCTTCCAGCCCGACGCGTACGTCGCGATCGACTACGACCAGCGGCGCGTGCGCATCGTGCGGCGCGAGGCGAGCGCCACGCCGGGCGGCCTCCCGGGCATCGTCGCCGACGAGCACGACGCGGGGCAGGGCGACCCACTGCGCGACGAGATCGCCGCGTTCGTCGACGCCGTCCGCACGCGCGCCACGCCGCTCGTGAGCGGCCGCGAGGGCCTGCGCGCCCTCGAGCTCGCCGAGCGCATCGCGGCGGCGCTCGAGTCGCCCGCGTGACCGCGCAGCCGGCCTCGGCGGGCGCGGGCCGCGACGTCGTGCTCGTGGCCGGCGAGGCGTCCGGCGACATGCACGGCGCGGACCTGGTCGCCGCGCTCCGGCGCCGCCTGCCCGGCGTCCGGGTGCGCGGGATCGGCGGTGCCCGCCTGCGCGCCGCCGGCATGGACACGCTGATCGACGCGGGGACACTCGCCACGATGGGCCTCGTCGAGGCGCGCGAACGGCTCGGCGCGCTCTGGCGGGCCTACCGCCGCGTGCGCCGCATCGTCCGCGAGGAGCACCCCGACCTCCTGATCCTCATCGACTTCGCCGAGTTCAACCTGGCGCTGGCGGGAGTCGCCAGACGCGCCGGCGTCCCGGTCCTCTATTACATCAGCCCGCAGGTCTGGGCGTGGCGCCGCGGCCGGGTGCGGAAGATCGCGCGGCGCGTGAGCCGCCTCGCCGTCGTGTTTCCGTTCGAGGTGCCGGTCTACGCCGGCTCGGGTGCGCGCGCCGACTTCGTCGGCCATCCGCTCCTCGACCTCGTGCGGGTCGGCCGGGACCGCGCCGCGTTCGTCGCCGCCCACGGCCTCGACCCCGCCAAGCGCCTGGTCGCGCTCCTCCCGGGAAGCCGCGCCAAGGAGATGCAGCTCCTGCTCCCGGCGATGGCCGAGGCGGCGGCGCGGCTCACCGCGCGGGGCGACGTCCAGTGCATGCTCGCCCTCGCCGACACGTTGAGCGAGGCCGACATCGGCGTTAGCATGCGCGGCGCCGCGCTGCCGTTTCCGGTGGCGCGCGGCGAAACCTACGACCTGGTGCACGCGAGCGACGTGGCAATCGTGGCATCCGGCACGGCAACCCTGGAGACGGCCCTCTTGGAACGTCCGATGGTGATCGTGTACCGCACCGCGCCCCTGACCTACGCGCTCGCGCGCCGGCTCGTGTCGGTCCCGTTCATCGGCATGCCGAACCTGATCGCCGGCCGCGGCGTCGTCCCCGAGCTCATCCAAGACGCGGCGACGGCCGACCGCATGGTCGCCGAGGCCGAGCGCTTCCTCGACGACCCGGCGTACACCGCCGCGACCCGCCAGGCGCTCGCCGAGATCCGTCCCGCGCTCGGCGGCGGCGGCGCCGCGGAGCGGGCCGCCGCGATCGCCGCGGAGATGCTCGCGTGAGCTCCGAAACGGCCCCGGCGGCGCGCGGATCCGGCGCTACCTATCTCCGGCTGCTGCGCTATCTCCGTCCCTACCTCTGGCCGTGGTTCACGGGCGCGATGGTGGCGATGCTCCTCTTCAGCGCGACGACCGGCGTGCTGCCGCTCCTCGTGGAGCGCGTGTTCGACGACATCTTCGCCGCCCACAAGACGACGGCGCTCCGGCTCCTGCCGGTCGCGATCGTGTTGATCTTCTTGTTCCGCGGCATCACGAGCTTCGCGCAGAGCTACCTCATGGATCTCGTCGGCCAGCGGATCATCTGCGACCTGCGCGACGAGTTGAACCAGCACATCCAGCGCCTCTCCCTCTCGTTCTTCAATCGGACGCCGACGGGCGACATCCTGTCGCGCGTCAGCAACGACGTGGCGCTCGTGCGAACGGCGCTGACCGACGCGGTCGCGTCGGTGATGCGCGACACGACCTCGCTCGTCGCGCTCGTCGTCGTCGCCTTCTACAAGGACCCGACGCTCGCCCTGATCGCGTTCCTCGTGTTCCCGGCGTCGGTGCTGCCCATCGTGAAGCTCTCGCAGCGCCTGCGCCGCTTCAGCAAGCGCGGCCAGCGCACTCTCGGACTCCTCACGGCGCTCCTCCAGGAAACCGTGCAGGGCAACCGGGTCGTGAAGGCCTTCGGGATGGAGGACTACGAACGCGAGCGCTTCCAGGCCGAGAACCGCCGGCTCTACCGCCTCTACATGAAGGCGAGCATGATCAAAGCGCTCACGACGCCCGCGCTCGAGGTGCTGGCGGCCTTCGCGATCGGCGGAGTCGTCTGGTACGGCGGCACGACCGTCATCGCGGGCGGCCGGAGCCAGGGGTCCTTCCTCGCGTTCCTGACCGCGATGTTCCTCCTGTACGAGCCGTTCAAGCGCCTCGCCAAGTCGAACGCGACCATCCAGCAAGGCGTCGCGGGCGCGGAGCGCGTCTTCGAGCTGCTCGACACCGAACCCGAGGTGGCGGATCGGCCCGGCGCGCGCGCCCTCTCGGCCATGCGCCGCGGGATCGTGTTCGAGCGCGTCGGGTTCCGCTACGGAGCCGAGCCGGTGCTGAAGGACGTGGACCTCACGATCCACGCGGGCGAGGTCGTCGCCCTCGTCGGCATGAGCGGCGGCGGCAAGAGCACGCTCGCCGACCTCATCCCGCGCTTCTACGACGTGACCGAGGGCCGCATCGCGATCGACGGCGTCGACGTCCGCGACTACACGCTGCGCTCGCTGCGCGCCCAGATCGCGATCGTCACGCAGTTCACCTTCCTCTTCAACGACACCGTCCGCGCGAACGTCGCCTACGGCGACCCCGGGAAATCCCTGGCCGACGTCGTCGCGGCCGCCAAGGCGGCGAACGCCCACGAGTTCGTCACCGCGCTGCCGCAGGGCTACGACACCCCCATCGGCGAGCTCGGCGTCACGCTCTCGGGTGGACAGCGGCAGCGGCTCGCGATCGCCCGCGCGCTTCTCAAGGACGCGCCGATCTTGATCCTCGACGAGGCGACGTCCGCGCTCGACACCGAGTCGGAGCGGCTGGTGCAGCAGGCGCTCGAACGCCTCATGGTGAACCGTACGACGCTCGTCATCGCGCACCGGCTGTCGACGATCCGCCGCGCCGATCGCATCGTCGTCGTGGTGCGCGGGCAGATCGTCGAGGAGGGCACGCACGAGGAGCTGCTGGCGCTCGGAGCCGAGTACCGCAAGCTCCACGACCTGCAGTTCCAGGATCCCGCGCCGGCGGCGACGGACCCCGACCGCCTGCTGCACTAGAGCCTCTTCCACGAGGTGCCGCCTCGCTCTCGGCGGCACCTTGTGGGAAGCTCCCGGCGTGGCGAAGCTCCGGGCGCGTCGCGCCTTCCTGCAGCGCCTCGTGCCGCTCGGCGCGTGGCTGATCGCGCTCGTCCTGCTCCTGCTGCGTTGGACGACGCGCAAGGAGCTCCTCCACGACCACGGCCTCTACGACCGCTGGCGCGCCGGCGAGCGCCTCATCGTCGCGTTCTGGCACGAGCACCTGGTGCTGATGCCGTGCTTCGGTTGGTGGCCCCGGGTCTGCATCATGATCAGCCAGCACCGCGACGGCGAGCTGATCGCACGCGCGGTCCGACCCCTCGGCATCGAGGCGGTGCGCGGCTCGTCGACGCGCGGCGGGCGCGGCGCGCTCCGCCGGGTCCTCGCCGCCTACCGCGAAGGCGCGAGCCTCGCCTGGACGCCGGACGGCCCGCGCGGCCCGCGCCGGCTCGCGAAGCTCGGCGTGGTGCAGACGGCGCGCGCGACCGGCGCCACGATCGTTCCGGTCGGCGCCGCCGCCCGCTGGCACCGCCGCCTCGGGAGCTGGGACCGCATGGTACTGCCGTACCCCGGCTCGCGCATCACGTTCGTGGTCGGCACCCCGGTTCGCGTCGCCGGCGACGCGAGCGACACCGACCTCGAGGCCGCCCGGGCCCGCCTCGAGCACGAGCTCGAGCGCGCCCGCGTCGAAGCGGAGGCGCGCGTGGGCGGGAACGGGCCCGGCGCCGCGAATTGCAAGCCCGGATCGTCGTTAGTATGACGGGCGCCATGCCGAAGGCACGCGGCGCGTCCCGCGCTCTTGCGCTCACCACGGCGCTCGCGCTCGCCCTGGCGACGGGCGCCGGTGCCCGCGCCGCCGACGCGAAGCCCGCCGTCAAGAAGGCCGCCCGCGCGAAGAAGCCGGCCGCCTCCCAGCCGCTCGGCCCGAAGGAAGCCGTGCAGGCTATGGTGGAAGGGGAGGACGTCCGCGAGTTCCGCACCTTCTGCGACACCTGGATGCGGAAGCTCCAGGAACGGAACACCTTCAACTCGGCCCACATCACCTGGGCGAAGGGCGGCGCCGGAGTGACCGGCGAGTACCTCAGCTACGGCACCGAGCGGACGTGCATCGCCCGCGAGGAGCCCGGCAAGGACCCGATCGGCAAGATCACCTACCGCGAGATCAAGTACCGCAAGGAAGGGCCGACCGAGTCGGCGGCGATGGGTGCGGCGGGTACGATCGTCGAGCAGACCGACGTCACCGAGATCTTCCGCTACGCCAAGGGCCGCTGGCAATACTGACCGCCGCGCCGACCGCCGCGCTCGAGGACGCGCGCGGGTGGCAGCGCCGCCTGCGGATGCTGAACGCCGCCATGACGACCGCGGCCGTCGCGCTCGCGCCCGTGGGGCTGGCCGCGCTGGCCCTCCGCCGCGAGTGGCGTACCGGGATCGGCGAGCGCTTCGCGCGCATTCCCGCGACGCCGAGCGACCAGCGCGCGATCTGGATCCATGGCGCGTCGGTCGGTGAGCTCACGGCGCTCGCGCCCGTCGTCCGCGCGCTCCGTCACGAGCATCCAGACGACCGCCTCGTGGTGAGCAGCATGACCCTCGGCGGACGTACCGCCGCCGCGGCGCGGGCGCCCGACGCCGACGCGTACGTGCTCTTTCCGCTCGACGTCCCGCGTGTCGTCACCCGCGCCCTCGACCGGGTGCGGCCGCGTCTGGTCCTCTTCAGTGAGACGGAGCTCTGGCCGAACTTCCTCGCCGCGTTGGCGACACGCCGCATTCCGGCGATCATGGTGAGCGGCCGCGTTTCCGCCGCCGCGTTCGCCCGCTACCGCCGCTGGCGGTGGCTCTTCGCCCCCGCGCTCGCGAGCGTCCGTTGGTTCGGCGTCCAGACGCTCGAGAGCGCGCGTCGGCTGGTGGCGCTCGGCGTCCCCGCAACGCGCGTCGTCGTGACGGGGAGCTTGAAGACCGCGGGCCCCCTCGACGACGACACGGCGGCGGGCCCGACGCTCGCGAGCCTCGGCGTCGACGACGCGCCGGTGCTCGTCGCCGCGAGCACGCATCCCGGCGAGGACGAGGTTCTGCTCGACGCCTTCGCGCGCATCCGCGCCCGCGCGCCGCGGGCGCGCCTCCTCCTCGCGCCCCGCAAGCTCGATCGCCTGGCGGAGATCGAACGCGTCGTCGCTGCGCGCGGCTGCGGACTCGTCCGGCGCTCGACGCTCGGCCCGCCCGCGACCGCGCGCTGGCCCGCCGACGCGCCCGTGCTGCTCCTCGACACGCTCGGCGAGCTCGCCGGCCTCTACCGGGGCGCCCGTTTCGCGTTCGTCGGCGGCACCCTCGACGCGACCGGGGGCCACAACGTGCTCGAGCCCGCGGCGGTCGGCACGCCCGTCGCCGTCGGTCCGAACGTGGCGAACGTCGCGGCGGACGTGGCGCGCCTCGCGGCGGGCGCCGCGCTCCTGCACGCCGCCGACACCGCCGACCTCGTCGCGCGCCTGCCCGAGCGCTTCCTCGATCCCGTGGCCGCGGCGGCCGCGGGCGCGCGCGCAGCCGCGCTCGTCGGCGAGCAGCGGGGGCCGCTCGCCGTGACCCTCGCGATCGTCCGCGGCACGCTCGCAGCGCAAGGGCGGAACGCATGAGCGACGCCGCACGCGCCGTCGAGCGCCTCTGGGACGGCACCGGGATCGCGGCGCGCCTCGGTCGCGTCCTCCTCGCGCCGGCTGCCGGCCTCTACGCGGCCGGCATCGGCGTCCGCAACGCCGCGTACCGCGCCGGCGTGCTGCGGAGCCACGCCGCCGCCGTGCGCACGGTGAGCGTCGGCAACGTCCGCGTCGGCGGGACCGGCAAGACGCCGTTCACCCGCTGGCTCGCGAGTCGCGTCCACGCCCGCGGGGTGCCGGTCGCGATCCTCACCCGCGGCTACGGGGGCAGGGAACGCGCCGCCCACGTCGTCGGCGACGGCGTGCGCGTCACGAGCGACGTGGCGCGCGCCGGCGACGAGGCGGTCATGCTCGCCCGCACGAGCGGCGTCCCGGTCGTCGCCGGGGCCGATCGGGCGGCGGCCGCGGCGCTCGCGATCGCGACCTTCGGGAGCCGCCTCCTCGTCTGCGACGACGCCTTCCAGCACCGCGCGCTCCGCCGCGACCTCGACCTGGTCCTCGTGGACGCGGGCGAGCGCGGCGGACTCGGGCGCCTGCTCCCGGTCGGACCCCTGCGCGAGCCGCTGCGCGCCCTCGGGCGGGCGCACGTGGTGCTGGTGCGCCAGCACGGCGACGACGCGGCCGCGCTGCCGGCGTCCGCATTCCCGGACCAGCGGGTGCTGCGGGTCCGCTTCGCGCCGGCGGCCCTCGTCCAGCCGGTCGGCGCGGACTGGCAGGAGATCGGGCTCGCCGCGCTCGCCGGGCAGCGTGTGCTGGCGGTGAGCGCGGTGGCGCGACCGGCACCGCTCTACGAGGCGCTGCGCGCCTGGGAGGCCGAGCTGGTGCACGTGCTCGAGTATCCGGACCACCATCCCTACGACGCGCGCGATTGGCAAGCGATCGCCGCCGCGGCCAAGGACGTCGCCCTGATCGTGACGACCGAGAAGGACCTCGTGAAGCTCGAGGCGTTCCCCTTCGCGCGCGGCAAGCTGGTGGCGCTCCGCCTCGGCGTCGAGGTGGAGGACGGCGCCGCCCTCGTGACGCACGTGATCGGCGACGCCGGCGTGGACCCCGCGTGAGGGCCCCACGCCGCGGCGCGCCCCGCGCGCGCCTCATGCCCGCGGTCTTCGTGGACCGCGACGGCACCTTGAACCACGAGCGTCACTACCTCCGTCGCGTCGCAGATCTCCGCCTCGTCGGCGGCGCCGCGCGCGCCGTCCGCCGCCTCGACGCCGCCGGCTTCGCCGTGGTCGTCGTGACCAACCAATCCGGCGTCGCGCGCGGCCTCGTACCGCCACGCACCCTGGCGCGGATCCACGACGCGATCGTGCGCCGTCTCGGACGCGCCGGCGCGCAGTTGACCGCCATCTACGTCTGCCCGCACCATCCGACGGTCGGCGCGCCCCCTTTCCGGCGGCGGTGCCGCTGCCGCAAGCCGCGTCCCGGGCTGGTCGAGCGCGCCGCCCGCGAGCTCGGCCTCGACCTCGCGCGCAGCTACTGCGTCGGCGACGGCGCGGTCGACCTCGGCCTCGCGGCGGCGACGCGCACGCGCGGCGTGCTCGTGCGAACCGGGCACGGCCGCGTCACCGAGACCGCGCTCCCGCCCGACGTGCCGATCGCGCACGTCGCCGCGAACTTTCGCGCCGCCGCCGACTGGATTATAGAGGACGCGCGACGCGCGCCCCCGCAGCGCCGGCGCGCGTCTGCAGAGCGGCGGCGCGCGTCCGCGACCCGGGCGAGGGCGTCCGTGGAGGGGCGACGTCGCCCGAGGAGGTAGCCATGCCGATCAGCCAGGAGTTGCTCGACATACTCGCGTGTCCGAAGTGCAAGCAGCCGGTGGCGCTGAACGCCGCCGGAACCGGGCTCGTCTGTCAGCCCTGCCGCCTCGAGTACCCCATCATCGACGACATCCCCGTGATGCTGATCGACGAGGCCAAGCCGCTCGCGTAGCGCGTCGCCCCGGCCGCGGCGCGGCGACGCGTCCGTCGCCGCCGCCCTCAACGCATGACACGCGACCGCATCCTCCTCGTCCAGACCGGCTTCCTCGGCGACGTCGTCCTGACGACGCCGCTCGTGGCGGCGCTCCGCCGCGCCCGTCCCGACGCGGAGCTGGTGATGCTGGTGACGCCCGCCGGCGCGCCGCTCGTCGCGGCCCATCCGGCGCTCGACCGCCTGCTCGTCGACGACAAGCGCGGCGCGGGCCGCGGTCTCCGCGGGCTCGCCCGCCTCGTCCGAACGCTCCGCGGGGAAGGCTTCACGATCGCGCTCGCAGCGCACAAGTCGGTGCGCACCGCGCTCGCCCTTCGCGCCGCCGGCATCCCGCGCCGCGTCGGCTTCGCGAGCGCGCCGGCGGCGGCGCTCTACACCGAGCGCGTGGCCCGCCCGGCGACGGCCCACGACCGCGACCGGCTGCTCGCACTCCTCGCGCCCTTCGGCATCACGGACGTCGACGCCGAGACGGCGCACCCGCGGGTCGCGATCGACGCGGCCGCCCGCGCGCGGGCCCGCGCGCTCCTCGCCGCGCCCGGGGACGGCCGCCCGATCGCCGCGCTCTGCCCCGGATCCGCGTGGCGGACGAAGCGCTGGCCGGCGCGGGCCTTCGCGGCCCTCGCGCGTGCGCTCGCCGCCGACGGCTATCGGTGCCTCCTCCTCGGCGGCCCCGACGAGCGCGGGCTCACGGCCGAGGTGCACGCGGCGGCGGGCGGCGCGACGACCGATCTCGGCGGCGCGACCGACCTGCCGCTCCTCGCCGCCCTCCTCGCGGAGGCGGCGGTCGTCGTCAGCAACGACAGCGCCCCGATGCATCTCGCGAGCGCGGCCGACGTGCCGCACGTCGCGATCTTCTGCGCGACGGTACCGGGGCAGGGATACGGTCCCCTCGGCCGACGCGCGATCGTGGTGGAGCGCGATCTCGCGTGCCGTCCGTGCGGACGGCACGGCGGCGCGCGCTGTCCGCGCGGCACGGACGACTGCATGGAGCTCGTGACGGCCGACGAGGTGCGGACGGCCGTCGCGCGGGTGCGAGCGCGTGCCGCCTGAGGCCACGCCGATCGCGGGTCTCGTGCTCGTCGTCGGGCAGTTCCTTCCCGACGCCGATCCCGCGCCCGCGCTCGCGGCGCTCGCCGCGACCCGCCGCGTGCTCGTGCGGCCCCCGGAACTCGCGACGTTGCCGGCGCCCGCGGGAGTCGAGGTCACCGTCGGGCGCGAGTACGACCGGGCCGCCATGGCGGCGGGCGCGCGCCGCGATCCGGCGGAGCTCGTGGTCGTGCTCCTCGACGACGAGCGGCCCTCCGAGGCCCTCGGCGCAGCGCTCGCCGACGTTGCCGCCGACCGCGCAGCGACCGGATGCTGGGCGAGCGCTCGGCGGGTCACGTTCCTCGATCGCGAGATCCCCTCCGGCGCGCCGACGATCGCGTGGCGCGGCCTCCGCCCGCAGGGCGACGCGCCGCGCCGCCTGCCCGGCCACGTCGCCACCGTGCCCGCGACGATCACCGACACGATCAGCCGCTTACAGGCGCTCGCCGTCTCGGCGCGGCGCTCCGCCCCCGTCGGCGCCGCCGATTTTCTCCGGCGCCCGCTCGCCGCCATGGTGCGGCGGCTGTGGCATCGGCGCGGGGCGGGCGTCCCCGGCTTCGTGCTCTCGATCGTGGAGACCTACGGCGAGGTCCTCCGCGCCGCCCAGGCCTGGGAGCGGGAGGGGATCGCCGCGCGCCGCGCCGAGCGCCAGAGCGGCGTCCCGGCGGGCTTCCATTTCTGGCGGACCCCCTGGGGCTCGCTGACGCTGCGCGACGGAACGCCGCCCACGCTCCGGACGGCGCTCCTCGACGCGACGCCGGCCGTCGTCGCCGGGATGCCGCTCGCGGGCGGCCGCGGCGCGGTCTGGGCCGTCGAGCTCACCGACCACGAGCGCGGCGTGCTGCGCTGGTACCGCCGCGGCGGCGCGATCCGTCATCTCGTCTACGACCGCTACTTCGGCTGGACGCCGCGACCGATTCGCGAGCTCGCGGTCACGCACGCGGTCATCGAGCGCGGCGTGCCGGCGCCCGAGGTGCTCGCGGCGCGCGTCGACCGGCTGCCCTGGGGCTGGTACCGCGGCGCCATCGTGACCCGTGAGGTCCGCGACGCGGCGACCTTCGCGGACGTGCTCCGCCGCATCCACGCGCCCGAGGAGCGCGCCCGCGTGCTCGCCGCCGTCGGGCGCGCCGTCCGCGAGCTCCACGACCGCGGCGTGCACCATCGAGACTTGAACGCGAACAACATCCTCGTGCGCGAGCACGGAGCCGCCATCGACGTCTCCTTCATCGACTTCGATCGCGCCGAGGTCTTGCGCGCGGTCGCCGGCGGCACGCGCGCGCGCGAGCTGCGGCGCCTGGCCCGCTCGCTGCGGAAGCTCGCGCGCGGCGGCATGACGCTCGCCGAGGGCGACATCGAGGCGCTCCGGCAGGCGTACGCGGCGGGAGCGCGCGCATGACGAACCCCCGCGAGTGGAATCGGCCGACGCGCGCCGTGGTCGCGATCCTCGTCGCCGTGCTGCTCGGCTCGGCCGTTCGCAACATCAAGGAGGACGGCGACTTCCGGGGCTACCTGGAGGTCGGCGAGCTCGTGCTGCGCGGCGCCGACATCTACGCCGAGGCGCGACCCGACGTGAACACCTGGCCGCCGCTCTACGCCGTGGCCTGCGTCCCGTTCGCGTTGCTCGCCCGGGTGAGCGTCTATCTGGCGCGCGCCGTGTGGCTCGGGCTCAACTTCGCGTGCATCGTCGCGCTCTTCCGTCTGGCGACGTACCTCGTTCACCGCCGCCCACTCGTGCTTGTCGCGGCACCGGGCACGGTCGCGCTCGTCTCCGGCGCCATCCTCGGACCGCTCGTGCTGTCCGCGCGCTTCCTCCTCGGCAACCTCGACCGCCTCCAGATCAACATGGTGATCCTCGCCGCCTGCCTGCTCGCGATCGCGTGGATCGTGCGCGGGCGCGCCGCCGCGGGAGGCGCCCTCGTCGGGTTGGCCGCCGCGGTGAAGGTCCTGCCGATCTTCTTCCTGCCGTACTTCGCGTGGAAGCGCTGGTGGCGCGCCCTCGGCGCCGCCCTCGCCACCGGCGCGCTCGCGTCGCTGGCGCCGGCGCTCGTGTTCGGCTGGGAGCGCTTCGTGGCCTATGCGCGACACTGGCTCGCGCTCTCGGCCGGCAGCTGGCCGGTACGCAAGGGGAACCAGAGCGTCTACGCGATGGTCGATCGCCTCTACACGCACGACGCGATCGTGTGGAGCGCAGCGCACAAGCGCCTCACGGCCTCGAATGATCCGGTCGTGGCGGCGATCGTCTACGGGCTCCTGGCGCTGGTCGCCCTGGTGTTCCTCCGGGCGACCCGCCGCGGGGGGCGGGCGCCGGCGAGCGTGGGGGTCACCATGGAGGCGGCGATCGTCCTCTGCGTGACGGTGCTCTTCGCGCCGCTCGCGTGGAAGCACTACTTCGTGTTCCTTCTGCTCGGCCAGTTCGTGCTCTGGCATGCCGCCTTCGGCGGCGGCTACGGCCTCGACGAGCCCGCGCGCCGGCGCGTCGCCTGGGCCCTCGGCATCTCCTACGCGCTCACGACCCTCACCGTGCGCGGCGTCGTCGGCAAACCGCTCGCGCAGACGCTCGAGACGATGTCGGCGGTGACGCTCGGCGCGCTCGTGGTGCTCGGCGCGCTGCTCTGGGTGCGGGCGCGCGCCGGCGCGGGCGGCGCGGCCGACGCCGTGCCGGGGGCCTGACGTGCGCGTCCCCGCCAAGCGGATCCTGATCGTCCTGCTCGGCGCGATCGGCGACGTCGTGCGCGCGCTGCCCCTCGCGAACCGCGTGCGCGCCGGCTATCCCGGCGCGCACCTCGCCTGGGCGGTCGAGCCGGCCGCCGCTCCGGTGCTGGTCGGACATCCCGCGCTCGACGACCGGCTCGTGTTCGAGCGTCCTGGCGGGGTCCCCGCCTTCTTCGCGTTCCTCCGGCGCGTCCGCGCCGAAGGCTTCGACCTCGTGCTGGACCTGCAGGGCCACGCCAAGAGCGGGCTGGTGAGCGCCGCCACGCGCGCGCCGGTCCGCCTCGGCTTCCATCGCCGCAACGCCAAGGAGCTCAACTGGCTCTGGAGCACGCACACGATCGCTCCGGTCGAAGCGCGCGGTTGGAAGCTCGCCCAGTACGAGCGGTTCGCCGACTGGCTCGATCTGCCGCCGCAAGCGCCGCGCTTCGACGTCACCGTGGCCGCCGGGGAGGCGGCGAGCGTCGACCGCCTGCTCGCGCCGCTCACGCGGCCCTTCGCGGCGCTCTTCCTCGGATCCACCTGGGAGAGCCGCCTCTGGTTCGCCGACCGCTGCGCCGAGGTGATCGACGGGCTTGCGGCTCGCGGGCTCGACGCGGTCCTCGTCGGCGGAACGGACGTCCGCGCGCTCGCCGCGGCGACGATCGCCCGCTCCTCCCGGCCGCCGCTCGATCTCACCGCCCGCACCTCGCTCCGCGAGAGCTACGGCGTCCTCGCGCGCGCGCAGGTCGCGATCGGCCCTGACTCGGGGCCGATGCACCTCGCCGCGGCCGCCGGCACTCCGGTCGTGTCGCTCTGGGGCGCCACGACCCCGGCCCGCTCCGCGCCGTTCGGCTCGCAGGATCTCGTGCTGGTCGGACGGGCCGCGTGCGTGCCGTGCTATCTCCGACGGTGTCCGATCGGCCGCGCGTGCATGCGGGACATCACGACGGAGCGCGTGCTGGCGCAAGTCGCGCGCGTCCTCGACGGCACGCGATGAGCGCCGCCGCCGCGTCGCCCGCCCGGATCGGGGCCTGGCGGGTCTGGACGATGGATCCGGCGGCGCTCGCCGCCGAGGATCTGGTCGCCGCACTCGAGCGTCTCGCCGCCGGCGTCTCGTTGCACCGCTCCAAGCATGCCGATACGTACCGCTGGGCGCGGCCGGGGGGAGACGTCTACGTCAAGGTGTATCGCCGATATCGCCGCTGGACGGCGTTCAAGGACTGGTTCCGGCCGTCGAAGGCGGCGAACGTGCGTGCCGCGAGCGCCGCGCTCGCGGCGGCGGGTTTCCTCGCGCCCGCGGTGCTGGCGGTCGGCGAGGAACGTCGCGGCCCTTTCGGATGGTCCCGGAGCGTGGTCGTCACGGCCGGTCTCGCCGGCGAGCCGATCGCCGCGCGTCTCGCCGCCCTCGCGGCGGCCGGCGACGCGACCACGCGCCACGCGAAGCGCGGGCTCCTCGGCGCGATCGGCCGCGAGGTGGCGCGCCTGCACGCCGCGGGCTTCGTCGCCGGCGACCTCGTGCCCGCCAACCTCTGGGTCGCGCTCGCGAACGCGGAGCTGCGCCTCGCGTTCCTCGACCACGATCGCACCCGCGCCGGCCGGGCGCCCGCGCCGTGGCGGCGGGCGCGGCGGAACCTCGTGCAGCTGAATCGCGTCGTGCTCGCCGGCATCACGGCGACCGACCGCCTGCGGGTGTATCGCGCCTATGCCACGACCCGCGGCTGGGCGCGCGCCGGCGCGCGCCGCCGGCTCCTCTGGATCGTCGCGAAGACGCTGGCGCGCCGGCGCGCCGAGCGCGGCGCGAGGATCCCGGCCGCCGCGGGCTTCCGGACGGTCATGCGCGCGGACGGACCGTACGGGGGAGGGCGGACGTGAGCGCGGCGCGAGCGAACGTCCTCGTCCTCCTCGTCGACTGCATGCGCGCCGATGCGCTCGGCAGCCGCGGCGTTCCGACGCCGAACCTCGACGCCCTCACCGCACGCGGCGGGCGCTTCACGCAGGCGATCGCCTCCGCGTCGTCGACCACACCGTGCGTCGCGACCATGCTCACCGGACTCCACTCGCCGCGCCACGGGGTCCGTTCGATCGGCGCGCACCGCCTGCACGCGCAGGCGACGACGCTCGCGACCACGCTCGCCGCCGCGGGATACCACACGGTCGCCGAGATGACCGGGCCGCTCGGCACCGAGAGCGGCCTCGACCGCGGCTTCGCCGAGTACCGCGTGCGGCCGGCCTCGGTGTACCTGAGCGACGCCTGGGGCCGCGATCTCGTCGCGCGTCTCGGCGGCGGCGCGCTCCCAGCGCCGTGGTTCCTCTTCCTCCACCTCTGGGAGCTGCACGCCCCGCGCAAGGTTCTGCCG
The DNA here is from genome assembly GCA_020848745.1 of Deltaproteobacteria bacterium. Classification (NCBI taxonomy): domain Bacteria; kingdom Pseudomonadati; phylum Myxococcota; class Myxococcia; species Deltaproteobacteria bacterium. The sequence continues at coordinate 21,846 of JADLHM010000021.1, forward strand.
CCGTTCCGCGGACGTCGCTTCGGCAAGACGCGCTACGACCGCGCGCTCGCGAGCCTCGACGCGACGCTGGCGCCGCTCCTCGCCGCGCTCCCCGCGGACACCGTCGTGCTGCTGCACGGCGACCACGGCGAGCGCGTGATGGCCAGCACGCTCGCGTACCGCTGGTATCGCCTGCGCCGCGACCTGCTCGGCGCGAGCCGGACCCGCAAGCTCGAGGGCCACGAGACCGACGTCTACGAGGATCTCGTCCGCGTGCCGCTCGCCATCGTGGCGCCAGGCCGCGTGCCCGCCGGCGCGACGAGCGATCAGCTGGTCCGCCAGGTCGACCTGACGCCGACCGTCCTGGATCTCGCCGGCGTCCCGGCTCCGCCCGGGCTCGACGGCGTGAGCCTCGTGCCGGCGCTCGCCGCGGGGCGCGCGCTCGACCTCGAGGCGTTCCTCGAAGCGTGCGGGCGGGTGCGGGGCACCGGACGCGACCGCCGCCGCGCGTGGCGCACCGCGCGCTGGAAGTTCATCGAGGCGCCCCACGCCCCCGACGTCGCCGACGAGCTCTACGACCTCGCGGCCGACCCGCGCGAGCGGCGCAACGTGGCCGGGTCCGAGCCCGCCCTCGTCGCGGGCTTCAAGGCGAAGATCGCGGCGGTCGAGGCGGGCGCCGTCGGAGCGGGGGAGGCGCTCGGCGCCGAGGAAGAGGCCGCCGTCGAAGCGCGCCTCCGCGACCTCGGCTACATCGAATGACTGCATGAGGCTCGCGCTCGTCCACAAACGCTACGATCGCCTGGGCGGCGCCGAATGGGACTGCTACGAGCTGTCGCACCAGCTGGCGGCCCGCGGCCACGACGTGCACCTGGTGGTCGGCGAATGTCGCGTCCCGACGCCCGACGGCATGCGCCTGCACCGCGTCCCCGTCCTGCGCACGGGCAAGCTCGCGAAGCTCGCGTCGTTCGCGGTGACGGCGCCGCGCGTGTGGCGCGCGGTCGGTGCCGACGTCGTCATCGGCTTCGGTCGCACGGTCGGCTGGGACCTCTTCCGCGCGAGCGGCGGAGTCCACAAGCGCTGGCTCGCCCGCGTCGCCGCCGAACGCGGAGCGCTGCGCGACCTTCGCCAGCGGCTGTCTCCGTACCACCGCCTCATGCTCGCGATCGAGCGTCGCCAGTACGCCGCCGACACGCGCGGCATGGTGCTCGCGGTCTCCGAGCTGTCGCGCGAGGAGATCCTCGCGACCTATCCGGCGATGCCCGCCGCGAAGGTGTCGGTGCTGCACTACGGCGTCGACGTCGAGCGTTTCCATCCGGCGCGGCGCGCGACCGAAGGCGCGGAGGTGCGCGCCGAGCTCGGCATCGGCGCGGCGCAACCCGTCGTCCTGCTGGTCGGCTCGGGCTTCCGCCGCAAGGGCGTCGACGTGCTGCTCGACGTGTGGCGACGCGCCCCGCCGGCCGGAGCGGCGCTCGTCGTCGTCGGCAACGACCAACACCTCGCCCACCGCCAACGTGCGGCGCGCGAGCTTCCCGGGCCGGTCGTCTTCACGGGCCCGCGACGGGACGTCGAGCGATTCTACGCCGCCGCCGACGTCTTCGCGCTACCGTCGCTGCACGAGGGCTGTCCGGTCGCCATCCTCGAAGCACTGGCGTCCGGCGTGCCGGTGGTGACATCGCGCGCGACCGGCGCCCCCGAGCTCCTCCCCGGGCCGCTCGCCGACCTCCTCGTCGACGACCCGCGCGACGTCGGGGCGATCACGGCGCGGCTCCGCCTCGGGCTCGACCCGGCGCGTCGCGCGACGCTCGTCGCCGCCGCCCGCGCGGCGGGCTGCGCCAACGGGCTCGGCGTCGCGGTGGATCGGATGGAGGCGTGGTGCCGCTGGGCCGCGGCCGCCCGGGAGCGTCCGGATGTCTGAGGCGACGTACACGCTCCGGCACGGCGCGACCCGCGACGCCCTCCGGGACGTCGAGGGACTGCTGCGCGCCCCCTCGACGCGCGTCCTGAAGGACGGCCGACGCGCCACCGTCGCCGCCGTCGAGACGTCCGCCGGGCTGCTCGTCCTGAAGCGGTTCCGCGACGACACGCCCCTGCGGCTCGCCGTGGCGCTCGCGCTCGGCCCGAGCGCCGCGCGCGTCTGGCGCGCGACCGCGCTCATGCGCGCCGCCGGCTTCGCCGCGCCCGAGCCCGTCGCGGCGCTCGAGCGGCGTCGCTTCGGTCTGCCGCTCCGCAGCTGCTTCGTCGCGCGCTTCGTCGCGGGTCCCGCACTCGACGAGCTCTGGCGCACGCGCCGGGGCGCCGCGCGCCGCGCCCTCACCATCGCCTTCGCGGACTGGCTCCGCACGCTCCACGCCGCGGGGCTCTACCCGCAGGACCTCCGCGCCGCGAACGTGCTGGTGCCGCGCGAGGATCCACCGGTGTTCGTGCTCGTCGACCTCGATCGCGTGCGGCGCTACCGCCGCCTCTCCTGGCGCCGGCGGCGCAAGAACGTCGTGCAGGTGCACCGTTCGGTCGGCCGCGGCGCGCCCCGCCGCGAGAGCATGCGGTTTCTCCGCCGCTACCTCGGAGATCCGAGCGCGGCGGAGCTGCGCCGGGTCGCCGCCGAGATCGCCGCGCTCGGCGAGCGCAAGGACGCCGAGTACGCGCGCCGCCGCGGGCTCACGCCCGCCGCGGCCGCGACCGCGAGGCGCGCGTCATGAGCGAGCGCGCCCGCGTCTCCTGCACCATCATCTGCTTCGACGAGGAAGAGAACATTCGCGGCGCGCTCGAGAGCGTGAAGTGGTGCGACGAGATCGTCGTCGTCGACTCCTTTTCGAACGATCGCACGATCGAGATCTGCCGCGAATACACCGACCGGATCCATCAGCGCCCGTGGCCCGGGTTCGTCGAGCAGAAGGCCTTCGCGCTCTCCCGGACGAGCCATCCCTGGGTCCTGAACCTCGACGCCGACGAGCGGGTGTCGCCCGAGCTCCGCCGCGAGATCCAGGCGGTGCTCGAGAACCCGACGGCCGACGGCTATTACATCCCGCGCCTCGTCTACTATCTGGGGCGGTGGTGGTGGCGGGGCGGATGGTACCCCGACTATCGCCTGCGACTCTTCCGCCGAGACCGGGTGGTCTGGGGCGGCGTCGACCCGCACGAGAAGGTGATCCTGCACGGACGGAGCACGCGGCTGCGGAGCCCGATGCTGCACTACACCTATCGCGACATCGCGGCCCATCTCGCGACCATCAACTTCTTCACCGGCATGGCGGCGCGCGAGCTCAAGCTGCGCGGGCGGCAGGCCGCGCTCGCGGACATCTTCCTGCGTCCGCTGTGGCGCTTCCTGCGCTTCTACGTCCTGCGGCGCGGGTTCATGGAAGGCATCGCCGGGCTCTTCGTCGCGCAGTCGGCGGCCTTCTACGTCTTCGCGAAGTACGCCAAGCTCTGGGAGGCGACGCACAGCCGCTCCCGCATGCCGCCGCCATGAGCGCCGGGCGTCCGCTCGCGATCCTCCACGTCGACCCCGAGCGCGGACTCGGCGGCGGCGAACAGCAGGTGCTCGGGCTGCTCGCCGGACTCCACGCGGAAGGCCATCGCCAGACGCTCGCGGCCGATCCGCGCGGCGGGCTCGCGGCTCGCGCCGCGGCGCTCGGGATCGCCGTCGCCCCGCTCGCCATCCGCAACCACCTCGACGTCTGCGCCGCCCGCCGCCTGGCGCGACTGCTGGCGCGCGAGCACCGCGACATCGTCCACTTCCACACCGCGCGCGCCCACGCGATGAGCTTCTTCCTCCGCGCCCCCGCCGGAACGGCGCGCGTCGTCACGCGGCGCATGGACTATCGGCTCCGCGGCGGCTGGTACGCGCGGCGGCTCTACAATCGCGAGGTCGACGCGGTGGTGGCGATCGCGGAAGCCGTGCGATCCGCGCTGGTGGCGAGCGGCGTCGACCCCGCGCGCATCCACCTCGTCCCGAGCGGCGTCGACGCGAGCCGCTTCGCGGCGGGGCCGGAGGCGCGCACGGCGGCGCGCGCCCGGTTCGCGATCGCCGACGGTGCGTGGGTGCTCGCCGCCGTCGGCGCGCTCGAGGAGCGCAAGGGACACGACGTGCTCTTCGACGCGCTCGCGCGCGACCCCGACCCGCGGCGCGTCGTGCTCGTGGCGGGAGACGGCACCCGCGCGAGTGCGCTCCGGGCGCGGATCACGGCGCTCGGACTCACAGCCGGCGTGCGCCTGCTCGGTGGTGTCGACGACGTCGCGCCCGTCCTCGCGGCGGCCGACGTGCTCGTGATGCCGTCGCGCCATGAAGGGCTCGGCGTCGCGGCGCTCGAGGGGATGGCGGCCGGGCTGCCGGTGATCGCAAGCCGCGTCGGCGGTCTCCCCGAGGCGATCGTCGACGGCGAGACGGGGCTGCTCGTAGCGCCCGGCGACGCGGCCGCGCTCGCCGCCGCCCTCGCTCGTCTCGCGGCCGACCCGGGGCTCGCGCGCCGGCTCGGCGCCGCCGGCGCGGCGCGCGTCGCCTCCCGTTTCAGCATGGCGGCGATGGCGGAGGGAACGCTCGCCGTGTATCGACGGCTCGCCGCGGCAGGCACGAAGGGGAAGGCATGAGCGAGACGACGCGACTTCGAGGACTGATCCGACGCTTTCCGGGCACCCGGGTGCTCGTGATCGGCGACCTGATGCTGGACCAGTTCGTCTGGGGCGACGTGAGCCGCATCTCCCCGGAGGCGCCGGTCCCCATCGTACGGGTCCGGCGCCAGGAGGGACGGCCCGGCGGCGCCGGCAACGTCGTCACCAACGTGGTCGCTCTCGGCGGACGCGCCGACGCGTGCGGCTTCGTCGGCGACGATCCCGTCGGCCGCGCGCTCTCCACGGCGCTCGTGGAGGCGGGCGGCGGCCTCGCCGGCATCGTCCGCAGCCGCGCCGTCGGCACCACCGCCAAGACCCGGGTCATCGCCCACAGCCAGCAGGTGGTGCGTTTCGACCAGGACCCTGACGCCGACGGCGTGCCGCCGAGACTCGCGCGGCGGCTGCGCGCCTGGGTCGCGACCCACGCCCGCCGCTACCCCGTGATCGTCGTCTCGGACTACGGGAAGGGCGTCGTCACGCCCGAGCTGCTGGCCGACCTCGCCGCTCTCCGGCGGCACCACGGCTTCCACTACGTCATCGATCCGAAGCGCCCGAACTTCGCCCACTACCGCAGCGCGAGCCTCGTGAAGCCGAACCTCGGCGAGGCGAGCCTCGCCGCCGGCCTCGACATCACCGACCGGTCGTCGCTCGACGCCGCGGGTCGCGAGCTCCTGCGCCGCTGGGAAGCCGACGCGATCCTGATCTCGCGGGGCGAGGAGGGCATGACGCTCTTCAAGCCGCGCGCGCGCGCCCACCATTTCCCGACCGCGGCCCAGGAGGTCTACGACGTGACGGGCGCCGGCGACACCGTGCTGGCGACGTGCGCGCTGGCGCTCGCCGCCGGCGGGAGCTTCGAGGAGGCCGCGCGGCTCGCGAACCAGGCGGCCGGGGTCGCGGTCGGCAAGGTCGGTACGGCGACGGTGAGCGCCCGCGAGCTCGCGCGCGCCCTCCGCAACCACCCATGAGGATCCCATGAGCAAGACGACCCGCGGCGTCCGGTCCATGACCGGCTTCGGAAGCGCCTCCGCCCCGCTCGCGGGCGGACGCCTCACGATCGAGCTCCGCTCCGTGAACCAACGCTTCCTCGACGTGCGCGTCACCGCGCCGCGCGAGTACGCCCCCTGGGAAGCCGCCTGCCGCGAGCTGGTCGGCAAGCACGTCGCGCGCGGGCGGGTCGAGGTGTACGTCAGCCGCAACGCGCCGACGCGCGGCCGGACGCGCGTCGTCCTCAACGTCGAAGCCGCGCGCGACTACGCCGCCGCGTGGCGCAAGGTCGCTGCGGAGCTCGGCATCCGAAGCGCGCTCGACCTCGGGCTTCTGCGCGGCGCCGAGATCTTCGAGACCGTCGAGACACCACGCGATCTCCGGAGCGAGTTCCCGGCGGCGTCCCGGGTGCTCGCGCGGGCCCTCGCGACGCTCGACCAGGCGCGGCGGCGCGAAGGCAGGAACCTGCAGCGCGACATGCTGCAGCGGGGGGCGCGGCTCGTGGCGATCGAGCGCGCGATCCGCGCCCACGCCGCGACCGTCGCGGGCGAGCTGCAGGCCAAGGTGAACGACCGCCTGCAGAACCTCCTCAAGGGCTCGACGGTCGATCCGGCGCGCGTCGCCCAGGAGGTCGCCTACCTGGCGGAGCGGAGCGACGTCACCGAGGAGCTGGTCCGCCTGAGGAGCCATCTCGAGGAGCTCCGCACGCTCCTCGGAACCGGCGGCGCCGTCGGCAAGCAGGTCGAGTTCCTGCTCCAGGAGACGCACCGGGAGGTGAACACGATCGGCTCCAAGGTCAATCAGCTCGAGATCACACGGCTCGTGGTGGAAGCGAAGGGTGAGATCGAGCGGCTCAGAGAACAGGTGCAGAACGTCGAGTGATTCCGTAAGATCACGCATGGGTGCCGATTTCACGTTCGACCGTCACGGGATCGTCTTCATCGTTTCCGGCCCCTCCGGGGCCGGGAAGAGCACGCTGGTCGAGGGGCTCATGACGCGCTTCCCGGAGCTCGGCCTGTCGGTGTCCTACACGACCCGCGCCCCGCGCGGCACCGAGGTGGCCGGCCGCGAGTACCACTTCGTCGATGCCGCCGAGTTCGCCCGCCGCCGGGACGCCGGCGAGCTGGCCGAGTGGGCCGAGGTGCACGGCGCCCTCTACGGCACGCCGCGTGCGCCCCTCGACGACGCGATCGCCGAAGGGCGCGACATGCTGCTCGACATCGACGTGCAAGGGGCCCGACGACTCAAGCGCGTCTACCGCGACTCGGCGGTGGCCGTGATGGTCTTTCCGCCGTCCTGGGGCGAGCTCGAGCGCCGCCTCCACGATCGCCGCACCGACGACGAGGCCGCGATCGCGCGCCGCCTCGCCCGCGCCCGCGAGGAGGCCGATCACCTCCCCGAGTACGACTATTTCGTCCGCAACGCGGATCGCGAAGAGGCCGTGGCGCAGGCGATCGCGATCGTGCTCGCGGAACGGGCGCGCGTCAGCCGGATCGTCGTGGAGCCGACGCCGTGAACCTCTCCGCTCTCCTCGACAAGGTCCGCGAGTACAACCCCGCCGCCGACCTCGCCACGGTGCAGCGGGCCTACGGGTTCTCCGCGGAGGTCCACCGCGGCCAGAAGCGCAAGTCCGGCGAGCCGTACCTGGTCCACCCGCTCGAGGTCGCGAGCCTGATCGCCGACCTCCGCCTCGACGTGCCGAGCATCGCGACCGGGCTTCTGCACGACACCGTCGAGGACACGCTCACCACGCTCGGCCAGGTCGAGTCGCTGTTCGGAAGCGAGATCGCGGGGCTGGTCGACGGCGTGACCAAGATCGGCCAGATCAACTTCACGAGCCGCGCCGAGTCGCAGGCCGAGAACTTCCGCAAGATGATCATCGCGATGGCGCGCGACATCCGCGTCATCCTCATCAAGCTCGCGGACCGCACCCACAACATGCGGACGCTCTCGCACCTCCCGCCCGAGCGGCAGACGGAGATCGCGCAGGAGACCCTCGACATCTACGCGCCGCTCGCGCATCGCCTCGGCATTTATTGGATCAAGAGCGAGCTCGAGGACTCGGCGCTCCGCTACATGCACCCCGAAATCTACTACCAGCTGAAGCGCAACGTCGCGAAGAAGAAGACCGAGCGCGAGCAGTACATCGAGCACGTACGGAGCGTCCTGCTGAAGAAGCTCGAAGCCGCGGGCATCGAAGCGACCGTGACCGGCCGTCCGAAGCACTTCTACTCCATCTACCAGAAGATGCAGACCCAGCAGCTCCTGTACGACCAGATCTACGATCTCGTCGCGTTCCGTCTCCTCGTCGACTCGACCCGCGAATGCTACGAGGCGCTCGGCGTCGTGCACCAGAACTGGAAGCCCGTGCCCGGCAGGTTCCGGGACTACATCGCGATGCCGAAGGCCAACATGTACCAATCGCTGCACACGACCGTGATCGGTCCGTTCGGCGAGCGCATGGAAGTCCAGATCCGCACCAACGAGATGCACCGGGTCGCGGAGGCCGGAATCGCGGCGCACTGGAAGTACAAGGGACAGAACCAGACCGACTCGCCGCAGGAGATCGAGCGCTTCGCGTGGCTACGCCAGCTGCTGCACTGGCAGCAGCACTTGGAGGATCCGCAGGAGTTCATGCGCTCGGTGAAGGAGGACCTCTTCGACGAGGAGGTCTTCGCGTTCACGCCGAAGGGCGACCTCTTCAATTTCCCCGCGGGCGCGACGGTCATCGATTTCGCGTACCGCGTCCACTCGCAGGTCGGCGAGCACTGCGCCGGCGCCCGCGTCAACGGCAAGCTCGTCCCGCTCAAGTCCCAGCTGCAAAGCGGCGACACCGTCGAGATCATCACGACCACCCGTCAGACCCCGAGCAAGGACTGGCTCAAGATCGTCACGACCACGCGCGCGAAGGAGCGCATCCGCAACTGGATCAAGGCGCAGCAGCGACGCCGCAGCCTCGAGATCGGCACCGAGCTCCTCGACCGCGACCTCCGGCGCTACCGGCGGGAGCTCGCGAGACTCCGCAAGAGCGGCGAGCTCGACCGCGTCGCGCACGAGCTCGGCTTCAAGGACGAGGAGTCCTTGGTCGCGGCGGTCGGCTACGGCCGCCTCCCGAGCCAGCACGTGCTCGTGCGCCTCGTGCCCGACAGCACGAACGAGGAACGGAAGGAGCGCAGCGAGGGAACACTGCAGAAGATCTTCCGCATGGTCGGACGCCAGGGGAAGGGCGGCGTCCAGGTGAGCGGCATCGACGACGTCATGGTGCGCTTCGGCCGCTGCTGCAATCCGCTCCCCGGCGAGCGCATCACCGGGTTCATCACCCGCGGCCGCGGCGTCACCGTGCACGCGATCGACTGCCTGCGGGTCATGGAGAGCGATCCGCAGCGCCGGGTCGAGGTGGCGTGGGACGGCGCCGCCGGCCATTTTCGCCCGGTGCAGGTCGAGGTGACCGCGGTCGACGCTCCGGGGCTCCTCGCCGCCATGAGCAAGGCGATCAGCTCGGCGGGCATCAACATCTCGCGCGCCGAGGTGCACACGGGCATCGACAAGAAGGCCGTCAACGTCTTCGAGGTGATGGTCGACAGCGTCGACGGCCTGAACCGGGTCATGCGCGGCCTCGGCAAGGTGAAGGGCGTCATGAAGGTGCAGCGGGTCCGCGTATGACGGGGACGAAGCGCGCGATCGCGACCACCAACGCCCCGCAGGCCATCGGCCCGTACGCGCAGGCGGTCGCGACGGGCCACCTGATCTTCCTCTCCGGCCAGATTCCGCTCGACCCCGACCGCGGCAAACTCGTCGATGGCACGATCGAGGACGAAACGCGACAAGTCCTGCAGAACCTCGCCGCCGTCCTAGCCGGCGAAGGCCTGGGCTTGGCCGCGATCGTGAAGACCACGGTCTACCTGACGGATTTGGCAGACTTCCCGCGAGTGAACCAGACCTACGCCGAGTTCTTCACGGAGCCATTCCCCGCCAGAGCCACGGTCCAAGTCGCGGCACTGCCGCGCGGCGCGAGAATAGAGATCGAGGCAATCGCGGTCCGTTAGCGAAGCGAAGCGAGCGTCTCCCCGACTCCTTCTCAGGCTGCGAGGCACCCGAGAAGCCGGCGGCCGAGACGGCTGCAGATGCGAGGCGCGAGGGAAGCGAAGGAGGAGGCGTAGCGGAGCTACGCCGCACGACTGAGCGACCCGAGCAACGAAGCAGATGCGGCCGTATCGGCCGCCGGCGTCGCTCAGGCCGCTTTCGCGATACGGCCGGAGCGAATGCAGCGAGTACAGACCAGCAGCTTCTTCACCCCGCCGCCGACCTTCGCGCGCACCGATTGCAGGTTGGGCTTCCACCGCCGCCGCGTCCGATTGTTGGCGTGGCTGACGTTGTTCCCCGTGGACGGTCCCTTGCCGCAGATCTCGCAGGTGCGTGCCATTCCTGACCCCTTTCGAAAGCCTGCCTGGGTAGCACAGGACGGGTAGGGCGGCAAATCAACCGCGGCGCAAACGCTCGACGAGCGCCGTGGTCGAGAACCCCTCGACCAGGGGCACGAGCAGGATCCGGCCGCCACGAGCCTCCACGATCTCGCGGCCCACGACCCGGTCCGGAGCCCAGTCGGCTCCCTTCACGAGGACGTCGGGTTGCACGGCGGCGACCAGCTCCGCCGGGGTGTCCTCGTCGAAGATCGTGACCCAATCCACCGCGGCGAGTGCCGCCAGGACCTCGGCGCGTGCGGCTTCCGGCACGAGCGGGCGCTCGGAGCCCTTGCTCAGGCGCCGCACCGACGCGTCCGAGTTGACGCCGACCACGAGCAGGTCGCCGGCCTCCCGGGCCGCGGCGAGGTAGCGGACGTGACCGACGTGCATGAGATCGAAACACCCGTTGGTGAAGACGACCCGCTTCCCGACACGCCGCGCCTCCTCCGCGCGGCCCGCGATCGTGGCGCGATCGACGACCTTCTCGCGATAACGCATGGCGGCACGTCTACCAACGACGCGCCGCCGCCGCCAGCAATCGAGGCCCGTTGCCATAGCGACGTCCATGCATGTCGTGCGCGATTGCTGCGCGCGCGGCGCATCGCGCAGGGTTGCCACGTGGGTCGCCCGGCGAAGCGCGGCGAACACCAGGCTTCACGTGCGCCGCGCTGGCATGGTTCTCGCTTTTTCGAACGACGCGAACGCTGACGGCCCACGCGATTGGGCGTCATGACTCCACTCATGACGCGTGCTCGAGTCCCACACTCCGGCCGATCGCCCTCTCCCCCCCGTTGGCGAGCGTGCTGTGAAACGGCGGGAGGGTGCTCCAGCGGGGCCTGACCCACCCCGTACCCTCCCGCCGCCCCTCCCCACGGAGGGAGGCTCCCGGCCCACGACCCGCGAAAGCCTGGCCCTCCCGGAAAATGTGGCGGGACCTGGCGCGGTGTGTTAGGGCCGGTCGGTCATGCCGGGCGGCTTCAGGCGCAAGCGTGGGCGCGAGGAAGAGCGCGGCGACGGCAACGGGCCGCGGCGCGCGCCGATCGGCGACGCGGGCCTCCGGGAGCATCGCTCCCGTGCGTGACCTCGACCTCGCGGCGATCCCCGTGCCGCCCGGACGCATCCACGTCCTGCCGGAGATCCTCGCGAACCAGATCGCCGCCGGCGAGGTCGTCGAGCGGCCGGCCTCGGTCGTGAAGGAACTCGTCGAGAACGCGCTTGACGCCGGCGCGCAGCGCATCGTGGTCGAGCTCGAAGAGGGCGGCACGCGCCTCGTCCGCGTGAGCGACGACGGACGCGGCATGGCGGCCGAGGACGCCCCGCTCGCGTTCCTCCGCCACGCGACCAGCAAGATCCGTCAGCAGGACGACCTCTGGCGCATCGGCACGCTCGGCTTCCGCGGCGAGGCGCTGCCGAGCATCGCGGCGGTCGCGGCGGTCGAGCTCACGACCCGGACCGCGGACACGCCGACCGGCGTCACCGTCCGCGCCGAAGGCGGCCGCGTGGTCGACGTCCGCGAGGCCGGCACCCCGATCGGCACGATCGTGACCGTGCGCGACCTCTTCGCGCCCGTTCCGGCGCGGCGGAAGTTCCTGAAAAGCCTGCAGACCGAGCTCGGGCACATCGTCGATGTGCTCACCCGTGCGAGCCTCGGCGTGCCGCACGTGCACGTGCGGCTGGTCCACCAGGGACGCGAGATCGCGGCGCACCCGCCGGTCGCGACGCTCGCCGAGCGGGCGCGCCAGATCTTCGGCGCCGACCGCGTCCGCGGCGGGCGCGCCTTCGTGGACGAGCGTCTCGGCCTCGCGATCGAGGGATTCGCCTTCTCGCCGCACCTCTCGTTCGCGACGGCGCGCTACGTGTACCAGTATGTGAACGGCCGCCCGATCCGCGACCGCGCCTTGCAGCACGCGGTCGCGGAAGGGTACGCGAGCCTCGTACCCCGCGGGCGCTGGCCCGGCGCCGTCGTGAAGCTCGCGATGCCGCCGGCCGACGTCGACGTGAACGTCCATCCCGCGAAGCACGAGGTGCGCTTCCGCCTCGCGCACGTCGTGCACGACACCGTGCTCGGCGCGGTCCGACGCGCGCTCGCCGGCGCGACGGGACGCAGTGAGGCGGGAGAGACGACCGGGGTCGCCGCGGCGCTGCGCACCTACGCGCTGCGCCCCGCCTCCGCGCCGCCCTTCTTCCCGACCGGCACGCGGTCCGGCGCCTCGCCGAGCGCGCCGACGGACGCCCCCAACGTCGCGGAGACGGCCGCCGCCGCGGCCCCGTTCGCGCCGCCGGAAGCGCTCGCCGCGCGCGCCGCGCCGCGCGGCGGCTTCGCGGCGCTCCGCTTCGTCGGCCAGGTCTTCCGCGGCTACCTCGTCTGCGAGGCGGCGGATCGCGTCGTGCTGATCGACCAGCACGCGGCGCACGAGCGGGTGGCCTTCGAGCGGCTCCGGGCCCAGCACGCGGCGGGTGCCATCGAGCGCCAGGCGCTCCTCTTGCCGCTCCCCGTCGACCTCGACCCCGGGCAGCGCGAGGCGCTCACCGCGTACGGCGCGGACCTCACCGCGCTCGGGTTCGAGATCGAGCCCTTCGGAGAAGGCACGTTCCTCGTCCGCGCGGTCCCGGCGCTCCTCGGCGACGACGATCCGCGCCTCCTGCTCGAGGACCTCGCCGACGGGCTCGCGGAGGTCGGGTCCCATTGCTCCGCCGCCGAGGCCTTCGAGACCGTGCTCGGCCGCATCGCCTGCCACAGCGTGATCCGCGTCGGCCGCGCGCTCGCCGCACCGGAGGCCGCGCAGCTCCTCGCCGATCTCGACGCGCTCGCCTACGGCAGCAACTGCCCGCACGGCCGCCCCGTTTCGGTCGAGTTCACGCGGGGACAGATCGAGAGGATGTTCGGCCGATGACCGTCCTCGCCCCGCCGAGTGGGCGACCCCGGGTCGTGGCGGTGGTCGGACCGACCGCGGTCGGCAAGAGCGCCGTCGCGATGACCATCGCCGAGCGCCTCGGCGCCGAGATCGTGAGCGCCGACTCGCGCCAGATCTATCGCGGCCTCGACGTCGGCACGGCGAAGCCGAGCCCGAGCGAGCGCCGCCGCGTGCCGCATCATCTTCTCGACGTCGCCGATCCGGACGACCGCTTCGACGCGGCCCGCTTCCGGACGCTCGCCCTCGACGCGATCGCCGGCGCGGCGGCGCGCGGCAGGCCGGTGATCGTCTGCGGCGGGACGGGACTCTACCTCCGCGCGCTCCGCCACGGCCTCTTCGACGGACCCGGGGCGGTGCCCGAGCTTCGCGCGGCGCTCTACGAGCGCGAGCGCCTGCACGGCCCCGGCACCCTGCACGCCGACCTCGCGGCCGTCGACCCGGCGACCGCGGCCCGTCTGCATCCGCGCGACGCCGTCCGCCTGGTGCGCGCGCTCGAGGTCCTCCGCGTCACCGGACGTCCGATCAGCGCCTGGCAGAACGCGCACGCGTTCGGCGATGCGAGCGTCGACATGCTGGTGCTCGGCTGCACCCGCCCGCGCGAGGAGCTGCACGATCGCATCGTCGCGCGCTGCCGCGCGATGCTGGACGCCGGCCTCCTCGCCGAGATCCGCGAGCTCTGGACTCGCGGGTACGGTCCGGAACTCGCGCCGCTCGACAGCGTCGGCTATCGCGAGATGGGCGCGTACCTGCGCGGCGAGCTCGATTACGAGACCGCCTTCGACGCCTTCGCCCGTGCGACGCGTCGCCTCGCCAAGCGCCAGCTCACCTGGTGGCGCTCCGACGCGACGATCACGTGGTTCCACCCCGACCGCGACGCCGACGTCCTGCCGACGCGCGCCGCCGCATGGCTGACCTCCCCGTGTCCGTCACCTATCTCGACTTCGAGCGACCCCTCGCCGCGCTAGACGCGCGCGTCGCGGCGCTCAAGAGCGGCGGCGCGCGCGGCCCGGCGGTGACACGCGAGCTCCGTCAGCTCGCCGCCGCGCGCCGCCGGCTCGAGCGCGAGGTCTACGACTCGCTCTCCGCCTGGGAGCGGGTACAACTGGCGCGCCACGTCGACCGCCCGCAGACCCTCGACTACGTGGGCCGGCTCTGTCGCGAGTTCTTCGAGCTGCGCGGCGACCGGGCGTTCGCCGACGACCCCGCGATCGTCGCCGGCATCGGCACCTGCCACGGACACCCGCTCGCCGTCGTCGGCCACCAGCGCGGCCACGGCACGACCGAGCGCGTCCACCGGAACTTCGGGATGGCGAGCCCCGAAGGCTACCGCAAGGCCATCCGGGTATTCCGCCTCGCGGAGCGGCTCGGCATGCCCGTCTTGACGCTCGTCGACACGCAGGGCGCCTATCCCGGCGTCGGCGCCGAGGAGCGCGGTCAGGCCGAGGCCATCGCGCACACCATGCGCACCATGACGGAGCTTCGGGTGCCGATCGTGAGCGTCGTGATCGGCGAGGGCGGGAGCGGCGGCGCCCTCGCGCTCGCCGTCGCCGACCGCGTCCTGATGATGCAGTACGCGTGCTACTCCGTGATCTCGCCGGAGGGCTGCGCCGCGATCCTGTATCGCGATCGCGCGCCCGAGCACGTCGCGCGCGCGGCCGAGGCCCTGAAGCTCACCGCCGCCGACCTGCTCCGCGCCGGGGCGGTCGACGCCCTGGTGGCCGAGCCGGCGGGCGGCGCCCATCGCAATCCGCGGCGCGCCCTCGAGTCCGTCGAGCACGCCGTGCTGTACGCCCTCGGCGCGCTCCGCCGTCTCTCACCGCTCGTACTGCGCCGCCGCCGCTACGAAAAATTCCGCCGCCTCGGGGCGCACGTCGAGACGCGTGCCGCCGCGCCACGTGCGCGCGCGCCCCGGCGGCGCACAATTGCAAAGCCGAAAGCGGTACGGTAGCTCTCCCGGCTTTGAAGGACGCGACCGACGTGGCACGGACCAGCGCGCGAGATCCCTTGGTCGATCGTGAGCGCGCCAAGATCGACCGGATCGACGAGCGCATCCTCGGTCTCCTGAACGAGCGCGCCCGCCTCGCGCAGCGCATCGGCGAACGCAAGGCGCGGCGGCGGAGCGCGAACGCCAGCGGCGCGGACGGTTTCTGGGTCCCGAGCCGCGAGCAGCGTATCCATCGCCGCCTGCGGGGTCTCAACCGGGGCCCGCTCTCCGACGAGCACGTCCGCGCCATCTTCCGCGAGATCATCTCCGCCTCGCGCGCCCTCGAAGCGCGCCCGACGGTCGCCTACCTCGGACCCGAAGGGACGTTCACGAACCAGGCCGCCCGCGAAGTGTTCGGATCCGGAGCGATCCTCACGCCGGCCGAGTCGATCGCCGAGGCCTTCACCGAGGTCGAGCACCGGCGCGCCGATTTCGGGGTCGTGCCGGTCGAGAACTCGACCGAGGGCGCGGTGACGTCGACGCTCGATCTCCTGGTCCAGTCGCCGCTCCGGATCACCGGCGAGGTGCGCCTCGACGTGGAGCAGTGCCTCCTCGGCACGGCACCCGAGTGGTCGGCGATCCTGCGCGTGCTCTCGCATCCGCAAGGGCTCGCCCAGTGCCGGCGCTGGCTCGCGACCAACCTGCCGCAGGCGAGCCTCGAGTCGGTCGCGAGCACGAGCCGCGCCGCCGAGCTCGCGGTCGGCGATCCGACGACCGCCGCCGTCGCGAGCCGCCTCGCCGCCGAGCGCACGGGCCTGCGCATCCTCGCCGCCGACATCCAGGACGAGCGCGGCAACGCCACGCGCTTCTTCGTCCTCGGCCACCGCGACGCCGAGACGCCGTCGGGCGACGACAAGACGTCGGTGGTCTGCACGGTGAAGGACGAGGTCGGCGTGCTAGCGAAGCTCCTGCAGCCGCTCGCCGCGAGCGGCGTCAGCCTGCACAAGATCGAGTCGCGTCCGCTGCGCGGCCGCCCGTGGGAGTACGTGTTCTTCCTCGACTTGCGCGGGCACCGCTCCGACGCCCGCCTGAGGCGCGCACTCGCGCGCATGCAGCCGCTCACCACGTCACTCAAGATCCTCGGATCGTATCCGGCCGCCTGATACCCGGACTCCATGAGCACACGCGAAACCACCATCGACGTGAGGGACCTCGCCCCGGAATGGATCCAGCGGCTCGCGCCGTACCCGCCGGGCATGCCGCTCGAGGAGCTCGAGCGCGAGTACGGCATCACGGGGTCGATCAAGCTCGCGTCGAACGAGAATCCGTACGGGCCATCGCCGCGCGCACTCGCCGCGATCGCCGAGGCGTTGCCGACGCTGCACCGCTATCCCGACGGCAGCGGGTTCTACCTCCGGCAGGCGCTCGCCAAACGGATCGGCGTCCCGGCCGACGGCATCATCCTCGGCAACGGCTCGAACGACATCATCGAGCTCGCGGTGCGCGCGTTCCTGCGTCCGGGCGACGAGGCCGTCATGGCCGACCAGGCCTTCGTCATCTACCAGATGGTCGTGCAGGCGGCCGGGGCCATTCCCCGCCGCGTCCCGCTCCGGCGCTTCACCCACGACCTCGAAGCGATCAAGGCGGCCATCGGACCGGCGACCCGGCTCGTGTTCCTCGCCAATCCGAACAACCCGACCGGCACCATCTACGGGCGCGACGCCTGGGAGGACTTCCTCGCCGACGTGCCGCCGCACGTGCTCGTCGTCGCCGACGACGCGTACGCGGACTACGTCGAAGATCCCGACTATCCCGACTCGCTCGCCTATCAACGACGCGATCGCCTGCTGCTGACGCTGCGGACGTTCTCCAAGATCTATGGCCTCGCCGGCGTGCGCGTCGGCTACGGCGTCGGCCCTCTCGAGGTGATCGAGGTGCTGAACCGGATCCGCCAGCCCTTCAACGTGAACGCGCTCGCGCAGGTGGCGGCGCTCGCGGCGCTCGGCGACGTCGAGCACGTCGAGCGGACGCGCCGGAACAACCTCGAAGGGCTCGCCTACCTGCGCGGCGCGTGCGAGCGGCTCGGCCGCCCCTACGTCCCGAGCTGGGCGAACTTCCTCTTGATCGACGTCGGGGAGGGCGCGCGCGTCTACGAAGCGCTCCTCCGCCGCGGCGTCATCGTGCGGCCGATGGACGTCTACGGCTTCCCGCGCCACCTGCGCGTGAGCGTCGGCACCCCGGCCGAGAACGAGCGCTTCGCCGCATCGCTCGCCGCCGTCCTCGGGATGGCGTCGTCGTGAAGCCGGTGGCCGACCGGCTGCTGATCGCCGGGGTCGGCTTGATCGGCGCCTCCCTCGGCCTCGCGCTCCGCGAGCGGAGGGCGGTCGGCGAGATCGTCGGGTTCGGGCGTTCCGCGGAGAACCTGCGCGTGGCGCGGCGGCGCGGCGCGATCGACCGCGCCGAACGCGACCCGGCCCGCGCCACACGCGACGTCGACCTCGTCGTCGTCGCCACGCCGGTCGGGACGATCGCGCCGCTGGTCGCAACGCTCGCCCGCACGCTTGCGCCGGCGGCCGTCGTCACCGACGCGGGCAGCGTGAAGGGCCCCGTGGTGACGGCCGTCGAGCGCGCTCTCGGCCCGACGGCCGCGCGCTTCTGCGGCAGCCATCCCATCGCGGGCACCGAGCGCGCCGGCGCCGCCGCGGCCCTCCGCGACCTGCTGCGGGACCGGCGTTGCGTCCTCACGCCGACGGCGCGCACGTCGGCGACGGCGCGACGCCGCGTGCGCGCGCTCTGGGCGGCCGCCGGCATGCGGGTCGAGGCGATGCCGGCCGCGCGGCACGACGCCCTCTACGCGCTGCTGAGCCACCTGCCGCACACGGTCGCGACCGCGCTCGTCAACGCCGCCGCCCGCGACGGCGGTCGGGCGCTCCCCTACGCCGGGAGCGGTTTCCGCGACGTGACCCGCATCGCGGACAGCCCGACCGTCGTCTGGCGCGACATCCTCCTGGCCAATCGGAGGCCGGTCCTCGCGGCGCTCGCGAGCTTCGGCGCGGCGTGCGAGCGGCTGCGGCGCGCGATCGCCGCCGGCGACGGCGCCGCCCTCGAGCGCGAGCTCGGGCGGGCACGGCGCGCCCGGCGGCGCCTCGAGGCGCCGCGGCGCGCCGCCCGGAGGCGGGCGCGATGAAGCGGCGCACCGTCACCCCCGCGGGACGCGGCCTGCGGGGACGGCTCACCGTGCCGAGCGACAAGTCGATCGCGCATCGCGCGCTCCTCTTCGGCGCCATCGCCGAGGGCGCGACCACGGTGCGCGGCTTCCAGGGCGGGCGCGACAACCGCGCCACCATGGCGGCCTGCCGCGCGCTCGGGGTCGCCATCGACGAGCGCGCGCAGACGCTCACCATCGCCGGCCGCGGTTGCGACGGCCTGCGCGCGCCGACCGCGGACATCGACTGCGAGAACTCCGGCACGACGATGCGGCTCCTCACGGGGCTTCTCGCGGGCCGTCCCTTCCCGAGCCGGCTCGTCGGCGACGCGTCGTTGCTGCGGCGGCCGATGCGGCGCGTGATCGAGCCGCTCGCCCGCATGGGCGCGTCGATCACGAGCGAGCCCGGGGATGGCCGCGCGCCGCTCCGCATCGACGGCCGACCGCTCGTCGGCGCGACGCACGCGCTCGCGGTCGCGAGCGCGCAGGTGAAGTCGGCGATCCTGCTCGCCGGCCTGCAGGCGCGGGGCACCACGCGCGTCAGCGAGCCGGCGCGCTCGCGCGATCACACCGAGCGCCTTCTGCGCGACTTCGGCGTCGCGCTCCGCGGCGACGAGCTCTGGGTCGAGCTCGACGGGCCGCAGCGGCTTCGCGGCACGGCCATCACCTTGCCCGGCGATTTCTCGTCCGCGGCGTTCCTCCTGGTCGCCGCCGCGCTCATCCCCGGATCCGAGCTGCACCTGACCGGCGTCGGCATCAATCCGACCCGCACCGGGCTGCTCGACGTCCTCGCGGCGATGGGCGCGGCGATCGAGGTCGTCCCGGAGGCGGGCGGGGCGGAGCCGGTCGGTACGCTCGTCGTCCGCCACCGACCGCTGCACGCGACCCGCATCGCCGGCGATGTGGTCGTCCGCAGCATCGACGAGTTCCCGGTCCTCTGCATCGCCGCGGCATGCGCCGAGGGCACGACCGAGATCCGCGACGCCGCCGAGCTGCGCGTCAAGGAAAGCGACCGCGTCGCGGTGATGGCCGGGATGCTGCGCGACCTCGGCGTCGTCGTCGAGGAGCTGCCCGACGGGCTCGTCATCACGGGCGCGCCGCGCCTCGGCGGCGCCCGCGTCGATCCCCGCGGCGATCACCGCATCGCCATGGCGGGCGCGGTGGCCGGCCTGGTCGGCGCCGCGCCCGTCGTGATCGACGACCCCGACTGCGCCGAGGTCTCCTTTCCCGGCTTCTACGCCACCCTCGCGCACGCGGCGGGCGCATGAGCGCCGGTCCGCGACGATTGATCGTCGCCATCGATGGTCCCGCGGGCGCCGGCAAGAGCACGCTGGCGCGCGGCCTAGCGCGCGCCCTCGGATACACCTACGTGGACAGCGGCGCGATGTATCGCGTCGTCGGCCTCGCAGCGCGGACCCGCGGCATCGAGCCCGGCGACGCGGCCGCGCTCGCGGCGCTCATCGACCGCCTCGACTTCGCGCTCCGGCCGGAGCCCGGGGGGCAACGCGTGCTCCTCGAAGGCCGCGACGTCACCGACGAGCTCCGGACCCCGGCCGCGGGCGAATGGGCGTCGCAGGTGGCGGCCCTGCCGGAGGTCCGCAGCCGCCTCGTCGAGCGCCAGCGCCGACTCGGCGATGCGGGGGGCGTCGTCATGGACGGCCGCGACATCGGGACCGTCGTGTTCCCCAATGCAGACTGCAAGTTCTTTGTCACGGCGAGCGCCGCCGAGCGGGCGCGGCGCCGCGCCCGCGAGATCGGTGCCCCCGCGGCCGATCTCACGGGAATCCAGCGCGACATCGAAGCCCGTGATCGGCGCGATGCCGAACGCGTCCACGCGCCGCTTCGCGCCGCCGCCGACGCCGAGACGATCGACACCACGGGGCTCACCGCCGAGGAGGCCCTCGGGCGGGTCCTCGGGCGGGTGACGGAACGCGCAAAGGCTTGAACTTCCAAGAGCAGGGCGCTAAGGAGGGTGGCTCTCGCGCGCAAGCCGACCAAACAATCCCAGGGGGTGAGCAGTTGATGACCGAGGACAATCACGAAACGCATGCCGGTGCAGCGGGAGGCGGCGAGGATTTCGGCCACCTCTTCGAGCAGAGCATGCGGGCGGTCCGACCCGGGGAGATCGTCAAGGGCCGCGTCGTCTTGGTCGCGCGCGATCACGTCACCGTCGACATCGGCTACAAGAGCGAAGGGCAGATCGGCATCCATGAGTTCCGCGATCGCGACGGACAGATCGGCGTCAAGGAAGGCGACGAGATCGACGTCTATTTCGAAGCCTCGGAGTCCGAGGACGGCGGCATCGTCCTCTCGCGGCAGAAGGCCGAGCAGCTGCGGGTGTGGAAGGACATCGAGCAAGCCTTCGAGGCGCAGGGCGCGATCGAGGGCACGATCGTCGGCAAGGTGAAGGGCGGCCTGAAGGTCGACATCGGCGTCGCCGCGTTCCTGCCGGGCTCGCATGCGGATCTCCGTCCGGCCCGCAACCTCGATCGCTTCATCGGACAGCGCACGCGCTTCTCGATCCTCAAGTTCAACCGCTCACGCGGCAACGTCGTCGTCTCGCGCCGCGCCGTCATGGAGCGCGAGCGCATGTCGCTGAAGGGCGAGACGCTCAAGGTGCTCGAAGAAGGCGTGATCCTCGAGGGCACGGTGAAGAACATCACCGACTACGGCGCCTTCGTCGACCTCGGCGGCATCGACGGCCTGCTGCACATCACCGACATGTCGTGGGGCCGCATCGGCCATCCCTCGGAAGTGCTGAACGTCGCCGACAAGGTGCGGGTCGTCGTCCTCAAGTACGACCCCGAGCGCGAGCGCGTGTCCCTCGGCATGAAGCAGATCATGCCCGACCCGTGGCACACCGTGCACGAACGCTTCGCGCCCGGCATGAAGGTGCACGGCAAAGTCGTGAGCCTCACCGACTACGGTGCGTTCGTGGAGCTCGAGAAGGGGGTCGAGGGCCTGATCCACGTTTCCGAGATGTCCTGGACGCGGCGGGTGAGCCACCCGTCGAAGGTCCTGAACCCTGGCGACGAGATCGACGTGGTCGTCCTCGACGTCGATCCCGCCAATCGCCGCATCTCGCTCGGCTTGAAGCAGGCCGAGCCGAATCCCTGGGAGATGGTGAAGATCAACCATCCCGTCGGGAGCCACATCCAGGGCAAGGTGAAGAGCATCACGGACTTCGGGATCTTCGTCGGCGTCGACGAGGGGATCGACGGCCTCGTGCACGTCTCCGACCTGCACTGGACGAAGAAGGTCAAGCACCCGTCCGAGCTCTTCAAGAAGGGCGACGACGTCGAGGCGGTCGTGCTCGGCATCGACGTCGAGAACGAGCGGATCTCGCTCGGCATCAAGCAGCTCCAGGAGGATCCCTGGAACGCGATGCCGTCGCGCTACCCCGTCGGCGGCAAGGTGAAGGGCGTCGTCACCAGCGTCACCGACTTCGGCGTCTTCGTCGAGCTGGAGGAGGGTCTCGAAGGCCTCATCCACGTGAGCCAGCTTTCCACCGAGCGCGTCGACAAGCCCTCGCAGGTCTTCTCGGTCGGCGACACGGTCGAAGCCGAGGTCACCAACGTCGACCCGCGCGAGCGACGCATCGGCCTCAGCATCAAGGCGCTCAAGCGCAGCGAGGAGCGCGAAGAGGTCGACAGCTACCTCCGCCGCGAGCGGGAAAGCTCGAAGTTCTCCTTCGAGGACATCTTGAGCGAAGAGCTGCGCCTCGACCGTGACGAAGGCGACCGGCCCGCCAAGGCGAAGGGCACGTTCGAGAAGTAGCCCCCGGACCAACGGCGGTCACATGGCGCAAGGGCGTCCCATCGTGCGCGGGTTGATGGTGCTCTCCATCGCGGTCGTGATGTTCTTCGCCGCGGCGACCGCGCTGACGGTCGGCACCGACGGAAAGCTCGGGAACCTGCTATCGCTCGGCAGCAAGGTGGGCGTCGTCGAGGTGAAGGGGGTCATCAGCGAGAGCGACGACGTCGTCGATGCCCTCAAGCGCTTCGAGAAGAGCCCGGCGATCAAGGCGATCGTGGTCCGCATCGAGTCGCCGGGGGGCGGCGTCGCCCCCTCGCAGGAGATCTACGACGCGATCCGCAAGGTGCGGGAGTCGAAGCCGGTCGTCGCCTCGATGGGCGGCGTCGCGGCCTCGGGCGGGTACTACATCGCGAGCGCGTGCGACACGATCGTCGCCAACCCCGGGACGCTCACCGGCTCGATCGGCGTCATCATGGAGCTCGGCAACGTCGAAGGCCTGCTGCAGAAGCTCGGCGTCCAGCCCGAGATCATCAAGGCGGGGGCCTACAAGGACATGGGCTCGCTGGTGCGTCCGATGACGGACGGCGAGCGCGGCCTCTTCCAGGAGATGCTCGACAGCGTGCACACGCAGTTCATCACGGCGGTCGCGGCCGGGCGGGGGATGAACAAAGATCAGGTGCGAGCGCTCGCCGACGGCCGCATCTTCTCCGGCGAGCAGGCCAAGGTGGCCGGCCTGGTCGACGAGCTCGGAGGCTTCGAGGACGCGCTCGAGCTCGCCGCCTCGAAGGGGGGCATCGAAGGCGAGCCGCGCGTCACCGAGGCGCGCTCCAGCAAGGAGCCCTGGTGGTGGCGGCTGCTGTTCAACTTCGCGCCGATTCCGCCGTTTTCATCCTATCGCGCTTTCGGACTCCAAATCGTATACGAGGGCCCGTTTCTGCGCTGAAGCCGAGGAGGGAGCATGACCACGAATCCGGCACCTGGAGGCGGTTCGATGACCAAGCGGGATCTCATCGACGAGGTCGTCAAGATCTACCCGCGCTTTTCGGGTCGCGACGCCGAGGTCATCGTCAACGCGGTGTTCGACAGTATGACCGAGGCCCTGGCGCGCGGCGAGCGCATCGAGATCCGCGGGTTCGGAAGCTTCGTCGTCAAGCACCGCCAGGCCCGCGAGGGACGCAACCCCAAGACGGGCGCCGTCGTACCCGTCGCCGCGAAGCGGGTGCCGTTCTTCAAGGTCGGCAAGGAACTGAAGCTCCGCGTCGACGGCAAGCCGGTGCCCGAGAGCGAGCGCGAGGCGAGTCAGGGCGCCTGACCAGCGGCCCCGCCCGGATCGTCGATGGAGCGGCTCTGGGCCCCGTGGCGGATGCAGTACCTCGAGAACGCCGCGCCGTCGGGCTGCTTCTTCTGCGCCGCCGTCGCGGGCGACGACGAGACAAGCCTGCTCGTGGTCGCGCGCGATGCGCACGCCGTCACGATGCTCAACAAGTTCCCCTACGGTCATGGCCACCTCCTGGTGGCCCCCCGCGAGCACGTAGCGCTCCCGGAGGATCTCGCCGACCCGGCGTACGCCGGCCTCATGCGCGCCGTCCGGCGCGCGGCGCGGGCGCTCTGGGCCGCGTTCGCTCCCGAGGGCATGAACGTCGGGATGAATCTCGGCCGTGCCGCCGGCGCCGGCGTCGCCGACCATTGCCACTGGCACCTCTTGCCGCGCTGGAACGGCGACACCAACTTCATGCCGGTGATCGGTGACGTGAAGGTGATGTCCGAACACCTGGAAGCGACGCTGGCGCGGATCCGGGCGCACTACGCGTGAGCGACCCGGCCGCAACGCTCGCCGCCCTCCTGGAACGACGCCGACCGGAAGCGTTCGCGACATGGCTCGCCGACGCCTCGCTCGGACCGGGCGCGCCCTTCGACCGCGGCGCCTTCGAGATCGCGTTCGCGGGCGCGGGACGCCGCTTCGGTGACGACGCCGTCGGCGCCGGGACGACGGTCAGCAGCGCCGGTCGGACGTGGTCGATCACCGACTGGGGCCTCGATGAGGCGGCGCGCGCGCTCCTCGTCCTCCGGGGCGTCGCCGCGCTCCCGGCGGCCGAGCACCCGGGCTTGGTCGACGGCCTCTATCGCGCCGGCGCGCTCCGCGAGCGCCGGGCCGTCCTCCGCGTGCTCGCGCTCCTCCCCGATCCGCCCCGCTTCTGCGCCATCGCCCTCGACGCCTGCCGCGCCAGCGCGCAGCCGATCTTCGAAGCGATCGCCTGCGAGAACCCGTATCCGGCGGCATGCTTCACGGAGCCGAGCTTCAATCAGATGGCCCTGAAAGCCGTCTTCACGGGCGTCGCCGTGGCCCGTATCCTGGACCTCGAGACGCGGCGAACCGCCGACCTCGCGCGCATGGCCGCCGCCTACGCCGACGAGCGCCGCGCCACGGGTCGCCCGGTTCCGGCCGATCTCGCATTGCTCGGCGCGCCATGAAGCTCTTCGACCCGCACATCCACATGACGTCGCGCACCACCGCCGACTACGAGGCGATGGCCGCGGCGGGCATCACCGCCGTCGTCGAGCCCGCGTTCTGGCTCGGGCAACCGCGCACCCACGTCGGCACCTTCGAGGACTACTTCGCCGCGCTCGTCGGCTGGGAGCCGTTCCGCGCGAGCCAGTTCGGAATCCGGCATTTCTGCACGCTCGCCTTGAACCCGAAGGAGGCGAACGACGAGCGCATCGCCGCCGGCGTCGTGGCGCTCCTGCCGCGCTATCTCGCGAAGGACGGCGTCGTCGCCGTCGGCGAGGTGGGCTACGACGAGCAGACGCCCGCCGAGGACCACTGGTTCGCCGAGCAGCTCGAGCTCGCCCGCCGCTTCGAGCTTCCCGCGCTCGTCCACACTCCCCACCGCGACAAGAAGCGCGGAACCGAGCGCAGCCTGGCGCTCGTCCGTGACCTCGGCTTTCCCGAGGAGCGCGTCCTCATCGATCACAACAACGAGGAGACGCTGCCGCTCGTGCTCCGCACCGGTTGCTGGGCCGGACATTCCATCTACCCGAACAGCAAGATGGACGAGCCGCGCATGGCGGCCCTGGTGCGGCAATACGGCAGCGAGCGCATCATCATCAACAGCGCGGCCGACTGGGGCATCAGCGATCCGCTCAAGGTGCCGAAGACGGTGGCGGTCATGCGCGCGCAGGGGATCCCCGAGGACGCGATCGCGACCATCGCGTGGCGGAACCCGGTGGCGTTCTTCGCGCAGAGCGGACGACTCGTCCTCGACGACGGCGCCGGGAGGACGGACGCGTTCGCGGGCAACACCGTCCGCCGCGGCTGAAACACGCGGAGCGTCGGCGCGTATGCATCGTACCGTCGTTCTGAACGTCGTCGGCCTGACTCCGGCGCTCCTCGGCGACGACACGCCGAACCTCACCGCGTTCGCGGCCGCGGGCCGCATGCGGCCGCTCGCGACCGTGCTTCCGGCGGTCACGTGCACGGTGCAATCGAGCATGGTGACGGGTACGCCGCCGCGCGACCACGGAGCCGTCGCCAACGGCTGGTACTTCCGCGACCTCGCCGAGATCTGGTTCTGGCGGCAGTCGAACCATCTCGTCGCCGGCGAGAAGATCTGGGAGACGGCGGCGCGGCGCGACCCCGCCTTCACCTGCGCCAAGCTGTTCTGGTGGTACAACATGTACAGCAGCGCGACCTGGTCGGTGACGCCGCGGCCGCTCTATCCCGCCGACGGGCGCAAGCTTCCCGACGTCTACAGCACGCCGATCGAGCTGCGTGACGAGCTGCAGGCGAAGCTCGGTACGTTTCCGCTCTTCACGTTCTGGGGCCCGGGCACCGACATCGGGGCGAGCCGGTGGATCGCCGACTGCGCGCGCCACGTCTACGACACTCGCCGGCCGACCTTGACCCTCGCCTACCTGCCGCACCTCGACTACGTGCTGCAACGCCTCGGACCCGACGACCCGCGGGTCGCGAAGGACCTCCGCGAGATCGACGCGGTCTGCGGCGAGCTCATCGAGCATGTCCGCCGCGACGGCGCGCGCGTGATCGTGCTCTCCGAGTACGGCATCACCGAGGTGCGCGACGCGATCCACGTGAACCGCGCGCTCCGCGCCGCGGGGCTGCTGGCGATCAAGAACGAGCTCGGCCACGACATGCTCGACGCCGGCGCGTCGGAGGCCTTCGCGGTCGCGGATCACCAGCTCGCCCACGTCTACGTCCGGCGCTCGGAGCGCGTCTCCGAGGTTGAGCGCCTGCTGTCGGGCCTCGATGGCGTGGAGCGCGTGCTCGACGCCGACGGGAAGCGCGCCGCCGGCCTCGACCACCCGCGCTCCGGCGAGCTCGTCGCGGTCGCCGCGGCCGACCGCTGGTTCAGCTACTACTTCTGGCTCGACGACGCGCGCGCTCCCGACTACGCGCGCACCGTCGACATCCATCGCAAGCCCGGATACGACCCCGTCGAGCTCTTCCTCGATCCGTCCCTCTGGCTACCGCAGCTCAAGGTGGGCTGGACCCTCGCGAAGAAAGCGGCCGGCTTCCGCTATCTGCTCGACGTGATTCCGCTCGACACCACGCTCGTGCGGGGATCGCACGGGCGGCTGCCCGGCGATCCCGACGCCGGGCCGCTCGTCATGACGAGCGAGCCCGACCTCCTTCCCGAGCGCCCGGCCGCAACCGACGTGAAGGATCTCGTCCTCCGCCACGTCTTCGATCCCGGGGCGACGTAGAGCGGGCGGCGCGGCACCGGCGCGCCTACACTCCGGGTCGGTGCGCGTCGACGAAGGCCGCGCCGAGGACGCGGCCGAGCGCGGTCAGCCGGGCGGCCTCCTCGTCGGCGATCGCGCGCTCGCGCATCCAGCCGATGCCGAGGGTGCCGACGACGCGCGCGCCGTCGAGGATCGGAACGCAGAGCGATCCGCCGGCGCCGGTCGCCCTGGCGCCCGGGCGCGCGACGCCGCTCGTGTCCGTCTGCAGATTGCAGAGCGTCACCGGCCTCGCCGTCTGCGCCGCTTCACCCGCGATGCCCTTGCCGAGCGGAATCCGGCGGCTCGCCGCGAGCACGGGCGCGGGCAGGCCGGCGCTCGCGGCCACGAGGTGCAGGTGCTCGTCCGGGTCGAGGCGATGGATCGTACCGATCTCCGCACCGAAGTCTTCCTGAATCATCCGAAGGGCCGCGGCAAAGCGTGCGTCGTCGGAGCCGTCCGCGAGCGTGGCGCGGAGTCGTCGGTCGAGATCGTCGGGCATGGCTCTCGCTATCACGTCGACCGTCAGGTGCCAGAGACCCAGCGCTGCAGCGCGAGCGTCAGCCCGAACGCGACGACGCACGCCGCCGCCGCTCCGAGCTGACCCGTGCCCGCGATGGCGAGGCCGTCCACGAGCGCGATTCCCGCGATCAGCCGCGCGACGAGTCCCGGCCGCGCGCCGAGCGTCGCGTGACGCGCGACGGCGGTGAGGCCGACCAGATACGCGAACAGCACGACCGCCCAGCCGACGACCGCGACGCCGACGGTGCCCGTGAGCGTGGCCGCCGTCGTCACGTAGACGAGCACTCGACAGACTCCCATGAGCAGCGGCGCCAGCGGGTTGCCCTTGTGCCGGACGTCGTAAAGTACGATCCCGGCGGCGAGCGCCACGGCGGCGGCGACGCCCGGCAGCGCCGTGCCGAGAGCCGCCGTGCCCGTGACGGCGATGATCGCGAGCCCCGTCGCGAGGAGGCCGTATCCCGCGCCGAACACCTCGTGTGCCGGGACGAGCCCCGCCGGGATGGGCCGCTCCGGTCGCTCGCGCGCATCGCTCTCCCGGTCGAAGGCGTCGTTCAGGAACATGCCGCCGACGTAGAAGACCGAGCAGGCGAGAACGACCGCGCCGAGCGCCGGGCTCGCGAGCGACACCCCGGCGAGCGCCGCCGCGGCGAGGACGTTCGTCCAGACCGTCGGCAGGTTCGAGACCCGCCCGAGACGGAGCGCCACGGCGAGCGTCATGCTCCGAGCCGATCCATGGTCCAGCAGAGTTCGCGTGCGACCGCCGTCGCGACCGATACGTCGCGGAACCCCGGGGGCAGGACGTCCCAGGTGTAGGTCTCGATCTCGAGGTGTCCCGCGTAGCCGTCGGCGGCCAGGCGGCGGAGGAGCGCCGCGGCCCACGCCCGCGTACTGCGGAGCACTCCCAGGTTCTCGCGGAAGAGGGGCACGTGGAAATGGACCCGCCATTCGCGCGGGCCCGGATCGGCCGGCGGCGCGGCGAGCGCGTCGGGCAGGTCGAGAAATCGGCGGAGCTCGGCGCCGCGCCGCTCCACGACCTGGTGCAGGTAGATGTCGTCCGCGAACGCCGCCAGCGCGGTGCGCGTCGCTCCGTCCGCGTCGCCCCCGAGCGTCGCCGTCATCCCGGCGCTCACCTGCACCTTCACGAGATCGATCTCCGCCGCGCGCAGCCGATCGATCGCCGCCTCGGGATCGGCGAACTCGACCGCCATGTGGCAGGCGTCGAAGCAGAGACCGAGATGACGGCGCAGCAGGTCAGCGCTCGCCGCCGGCGTTCTCCCCGTGTGCGCGGCGAGGCGCGCGGCGGCCGCGGCCGTCCAGAGGTGCGCGTGAAAGAACCCGACGGCGTCCTCGACCGTCTCGAGGAGGCACCACGGCTCGGGCTCGAGCGCGAGCCGCACCCACCGTCCCGTCTCCGCCTCGAGCGCGACGAGCCGCGCGACGTGGCGCACGAGAGCGTCGGCGATCGCGGCGCGATCCGCCGCACCCGGTGCGCTCGGTCGAAAGGCTCCGGGAACCGTACTGACGCTGCCATAGCGGCCGTGATCCTCCGGCAGGAGCGCCGCGAGCAGCGTCGCCAGCCGATCCGAGTAGGCGACGCGCCGCTCGTCGCGCCAATCCGGCTCGTACACGCGCTCCTTCACGCGCGTGCCGTGAAACGCGCCGTAGGGAAAGCCGTTCACCGTGAAGACGTACATCCCCTCGGCGGCAAGCCAGTTCCGCAGCGCCGCGAGCTCCGCCGGCTCCGCGAGCGCGTCCGCGGCGGCCGCGGAGAGGCGAAGGCCGATGCCGAACGAGCGGTCGGCGGCGACTGCACGCTTCACCGAGGTCACGTGGCGCTCCAGGTTCGCGCGCACCTCCGGCCAGGTCTCGCCGGGATGGATGTTGGTGCAGTACGTGAGGTGCGGCTCGCCGGGGATGGCGAGCTTCACGAGGCGAGCGCTCCGTGTGCGAGCAGGTCCACGGCGCGGCCGATCAGGTCCTCGCGCATCTCGTGCACCTCGACGCCGCGCCCGATGTCCGTGAGCAGCGTGACCGTGAGCTCGCCGCCGAGGTGCTCGCGGAACTCCGCGAGCCCGTCGAGAATGCGAGGCCGCTCGCCCGCGCCGCACAGGCGGAGCGCCCGGTCGTACGTCGGAAGTCCGAGGGCGCGGAGCAGGCGTACGATGCGATCACGCGCGCTCGTCGCCAGCATGCCGATCTCGGCCGCGTAGCACGTGTCGAGCGCCATGCCGATCGCGACCGCCTCCCCGTGTCGCAGCCGATGAGCGGTCAGCATCTCGAGCTTGTGCGCCGCCCAGTGCCCGAAATCCAGCGGACGCGCGCTGCCGAGCTCGAAAGGATCGCCGGAGCCCGCGATGTGCGCCAGGTGGAGGCGGGCGCTCCGCTCGACGAGCGCCGCGACGCGATCCAGAACACCGCCGGCGAGGTCGTCGACGGCCGCTTCGAGCCACGCGAAGAACCCGGCGTCGCGGACGACCGCGACCTTCGCCGCCTCCGCCATGCCCGCGACGACGTCGCGCCGCTCGAGGGTGGCGAGCCACTCCCGGTCGTTCAGGACCGCGAAGGGCGGGGCGAACGTCCCGAGGAAGTTCTTGCTGCCGAAAGCATTGATCCCGTTCTTCACGTTGACGCCGGAGTCCGCCTGCGCGAGAACCGTGGTCGGAACGCGCACGACGCGGACCCCCCGGTGCGCGGTCGCCGCCGCGTACCCCGCCATGTCGAGCACCGCGCCGCCGCCGATCGCCACGACGACGCTCTGCCGGTCGATGCCGAGGGCATGCAGGCGCGCGTGCAGCCGACCGAGCTCCCCGTGCTCGTTCTTGACGCGCTCGCCGCCCGCGACGACGAGCGGCTCCGCCGCGAGGGTCAGCCGCTCGGCATGCGCGGCGACGTACGCCGCGACGCGCCCCACGATGCCGGGCCATGCCCGCGCCACGCCGTCGTCGATCACGGCCAATAGGCGATGGCGCCGCTCTGGCTCGCGCCGCGCGATCGCCTCCACGAGATCACCGTTCGCCGCCGCCAGCACGTCCCGCGTGAAATAGACGGGATAGTCGAAGGGCACGGTGATCCGCTGCCAGTGGAGGGACATTGCGTCGAGCATTGTTGCAATGGTCCCGAGGGCCAGCAAGGGCCGTTCCGAGCGCGCGTCTCACGGCGCGCGCGCCCGGATTCGATTTACTCTCCGAAGACGCCGCGCGTATAAT
Source organism: Deltaproteobacteria bacterium (assembly GCA_020848745.1). NCBI lineage: Bacteria > Pseudomonadati > Myxococcota > Myxococcia > Deltaproteobacteria bacterium. Next base: position 52,142 of record JADLHM010000021.1, read on the forward strand.
GCCGGCGCCTTTTCGGCCCGGAGGACACGGTTGATGGAGCAGGCGCGTACGGTCGGCGAGCTGAGACGAGCGGGATACCAATCCCTCCCCGTGCGCGAAGAGATGCGCCGCAACCTGCTCGCGAAGCTCGCCGCCGGCGAGCCCATCCTCGCGGGCATCATCGGCTACGACGACTCCGTCGTCCCGGAGATCGAGAACGCGATTCTCGCCGGCCACCACATGGTGTTTCTCGGCGAACGCGGGCAGGGCAAGTCGCGGATCATGCGCGGGTTACTGGCGCTCCTCGACGCCGAGATCCCGGCCGTCGCCGGCTGCGAGATCAACGACGACCCGTTCGCGCCGCTCTGCGGCCCATGCCGGCAACGGGTCGCCGCCGAGGGCGAGGCGCTGCCCATCGTGTGGCTGCCGCGCGATCGGCGCTACAGCGAAAAGCTCGCGACCCCCGACGTCTCCATGGCGGACCTGATCGGGGAAATCGACCCGATCAAGGTCGCGGAAGGACGTTACCTGGCCGACGAGGAAACCATCCACTACGGACTCGTGCCGCGGACCCATCGCGGTATCTTCGCCATCAACGAGCTCCCCGACCTCACCGAGAAGGTGCAGGTCGGCCTCTTCAACGTGATGGAGGAGAAAGACGTCCAGATCAAAGGTTACAAGATCCGCCTGCCGCTCGACGTGGTGATCATCGCGAGCGCGAACCCCGAGGACTACACGAGCCGCGGCCGGATCATCACGCCGTTGAAGGACCGCTTCGACGCCCAGATCCGCACCCACTACCCGACGCGGATCGAGGACGAGATCGCCATCATGGACCAAGAGGTTCCGGCGCGGCCGCGAGCAGGCCGCGAAGTGCGGGTGCCGGGGTTCATCAAGGAGCTCCTCGCGCAGATCACGCTGGAGGCGCGCGACTCGAACGAGATCAACCAGGCGTCGGGCGTGAGCGTCCGCGTCACCATCAACAACTACGAGAGCGTCATCGCGAACGCCGAGAAGCGCGCCGTCCGGTGCGGCGAACGCGAGATCGTGCCGCGGCTCACCGACCTGCACGCCGTGCTCTCCTCGACCGCCGGCAAGATCGAGCTCGAGTACGCGGGCGAGGAGAAGAAGGCGAGCGACCTGATCGACCGGCTCACCAACCGCGCGGTGCTCAAGGTATTCGATCGGGCCATGTCGGTCGAAGGGCTGAAGCGGGTCGTCGAGTACTTCGAGGGCGGGGGAGGGGTCGAGGTGTCCGACCGCATGCCCGCCGCCGACTATCTCGAAGGCATCCGCGGCATCCCGGGTCTCCGCGAGGCGATCACCGCGCTCGGGCCCTTCGAAAGCCCGGCGCTCATGGCGGCGGCGAGCGAACTCGTTCTCGAAGGGCTCCATGTGCACCGCAAGCTCAACAAGGAGCGGGCCGGCGGGCGAGCGGTCTACAAAAGCTGACCCATGCGGACCGTCCGCTACACGCGCTGGGACGGACGCCAGCGAATCCGCCTCGACCCCGACGAGATCTTCGCCAAGCTCGGCGAGTACCTCTCCTACACCGACGACATCCGCCAGGCCCTCGATTGGCTCCTCCGCCAGGGTGCCGACCTCTCCGGCATGCGCGTGCTCGGGCTCGACGAGCTCCTCGAGCAGGTGCGCAAGCAGATCCGCGAGCGCCACCGCGACCACGACATCGACCATGCGCTCGACGAGATGCGCCGCAAGCTCGACGAGCTGCTCGACCTCGAGCGCGACACCCTCGCCGAGCGCCGTCCGGACCGCCCGGAGCTCGCCGCCAAGGAGGCATTCCTCGCGGACCTGCCCCCCGGGCTCTCCGCCGCCATCACGAAGCTCATCGACTATGCCTTCGAGGACGAGCAGGCCGCCGGGGAGTTCCAGAACCTCCTCGAGGAGCTCGACAACATCCGCCGCCTCGAGGACTTCCAGCGCAAGCACGGCGAGGCGTTCCAGGGTGCGGACTCGCTCGACTACGAACGCGCCCTCGAGATGCTGCGCGAGCTCGAGCGCCTGCGGGAGATCGAGCAGAGCCTGATGAACGCCGACCTCCCGAGCGTCGACCTCGACGGCCTGCGGGGGCTCCTCGGCGCCGAGGCCGCGCAGGACTTCGAGAACCTCCGCCAGATGATGGCGATGCTGCAGGACTCCGGGTATCTGATGAACCGCGAGGGCCAGATGGCGCTCTCGCCGAAGGGCGTCCGCAAGATCGGCCAGCTGGCGCTCCGCGACATCTACCAGGGGCTGCTGCGCGACCGGCCCGGCTCCCATCCGAACGAGACGCGCGGCGCCGCCGCGCTTCGCCCCGAGGTGAGCAAGCCCTACCAGCACGGCGACCCCCTGAACCTCGATCTCGTCGGCACGCTCAAGCAGGCCCTCGCGCGCGGGCCGGGCGCGCCGCTCCGCCTCGCGCCGAACGACTTCCGGGTCTACGACGCCGACGACGCGACCAGCACCTCCACGGTGCTGCTCCTGGACATGAGCTGGTCGATGAGCTGGGAAGGCCGCTTCGCCGCCGCCAAGAAGGTGGCCCTCGCGATGGAGAGCCTCATCCGTTCGCGCTACCCACGCGACTACTTCGCGATCGTCGGCTTCTTCACCCGCGCCGTCGAGCTGAAGCTCAAGGATCTCCCCGAGGCGAGCTGGAACATGGGGGACCCGTTCACCAACCTCCAGGACGGCCTGCGGCTCGGCGCCGAGCTCCTGGCGCGCCACCGCAGCACGAATCAGCACTTCATCGTCATCACGGACGGCCAACCGACGGCGTACTTCCAGAAAGGCCGGCTCTTCTGCGAGTGGCCGCTCAGCTTCGGCGGCATCAGCATGCGCGCCGCCCAGGAAACCCTGAAGGAAGTCGAGCGGGTGACGCGGCTCGGCATCACGATCAACACCTTCATGCTCGACGACAGCCCGAGCCTGCGGGCGTTCGTCGAGCGCATGACCCGCATCAACCGGGGGCGCGCTCTCTACACGCGCCCGGATCGCCTCGGCGAGTACCTCCTCGTCGACTACCTCAGCCACAAGCGCAAGAAGGTCTGAGAGGGGAGTCGGCGTGGCGGTCGTGGAAGGAACGGGCGTGAAGCTCACGCCGATGCTGGCGCAGTACCTGCGGTTGAAGGAGCAGCACCGGGACGCCGTATTGATGTTCCGGCTCGGCGACTTCTACGAGATGTTCTTCGAGGACGCGGAGCGCGCCTCGGCCATCCTCGACATCACCCTCACCGCGCGCAACAAGCACGACCCGAACCCGATCCCCCTCTGCGGCGTGCCCTTCCATGCGGTCGACGGTTACATCCAGAAGCTCCTCGCCGCCGGGCTGAAGGTGGCGATCTGCGAGCAGGTCGAGGACCCGCGTGGCGCCAAGGGTCTCGTCGACCGCGACGTCGTGCGCGTCATCACGCCGGGCACGGTGCTCGAGGAGGAGAGCCTCGACCCGCGGAGCGCGAGCTTCCTCGCCGTCGTCGCGCGGGCCGGCGACGGCCTCGGGCTCGCGGCCTGCGACCTTTCGACGGGCGAGGTGCGCGTCATGGAGTTCTCGCCGGCCGCGGGACGCGAACGCGGCGCGACGACCGACGCACCGACGCGCGTCGCCGCCGACGACGCGCTCGACGCGGCGGCCGAGGAGCTCGCGCGGCTCGGCGCCAAGGAGCTCGTCGTCGCCCCCGAGCTGCAAGCGGTGCTGCCTCGGCTGACCGCCCAGGCGCCCGGCGTATTCCAGAGCCTCGTCCCGACGGAATGGTTCGATGCCGAGGAGGGGGGTGCCTGGGTCGCGGCGAGCGCGGAGGGCGCCAGCGCCGTCGGCGCGGGCGGTCGGGCGGCGCTCGGGGGATTGCGCGCGTACCTCCGCGCCACATACCGCGGCAAGCTCGACCACCTCCGCGCGCCGGAGCTCGTGCGGCCGCACGACACCCTCATCCTCGACCAGACGACGCGCAGCAATTTGAACCTCGTGGACGGCGGCGGAGGCGAACGGCGCGGATCGCTCCTGCACGTTCTCGACCGCACGCGCACCCCGATGGGGAGCCGCATGCTGCGGCGCTGGATGCTCGCGCCGCTGACGAGCCCGGCCGCGATCGCGCGCCGGCTCGACGCCGTCGAGATCCTGGTCCAGAGCGTCGACGTTCGCGAGGACGTCCGCACCGGGCTCGCCGGCATGGGCGATCTCGAGCGCCTCGTCGCACGTGTCGGCACCGGGAGCGCGTCGCCACGCGACCTGACGCGGCTCGTCGCGGCGCTCGCGCGCGTCGGAGCGCTTCGCGACAACCTCGGCGGCCGCGACGATCTGCTCGGCGAGGTCGCCGCGACCCTCGACCCGCTGCCCGACCTGCAAACGCGCATCGGCGCGATGCTCGCGGACGAGCCGCCGGCAACCGCCAGGAGCGGCGCCATCATCCGCGACGGCGCGCGTCCCGAGGTCGACGAACTGCGCAGCCTCACCCGTGACGGCAAGGGCTGGGTCGCCGCGCTCGAGGCGCGCGAGCGCAAGCGCACGGGCATCGCCTCCCTGAAGGTCCGCTACAACCGCGTCTCCGGCTACGGAATCGAGGTGACGAAGCCGAACCTCGCGCTCGTCCCGGCCGAGTACGTCCGCAAGCAGACCCTCGCCGGGGCGGAGCGCTTCGTGACCGCCGAGCTCAAGGAGCAGGAGCAGAAGCTCCTCGGCGCCGAGGCGCGCCTGGTGCAGCTCGAAGCGGCCCTCTTCGCCGAGCTCGTCGCCGAGGCGGCGACGCACCAGCGCGCGCTCGCCGAGAACGCCCGGGCGGTCGCCGTGCTCGACACCCTCGCCGCGCTCGCCGACGTCGCCCACGACCGGGGCTACGTCCGACCGGTCCTCGACCGTGGCGACGCCGTCGTCATCCGGGACGGCCGCCACCCCGTAATCGAGACGACGCTCGGGGGCGCCGCGTTCGTCCCGAACGACTGCACGCTCGACGCCAGCCAGCAGGTCCTGCTGATCACGGGACCCAACATGGCCGGCAAGTCGACCTACCTCCGCCAGGTGGCGCTGGTCTGCTGCCTCGCGCAGATGGGGAGCTTCGTCCCGGCGTCCGAGGCCAGGATCGGCGTCCTCGACCGCATCTTCACGCGCGTCGGCGCCTCCGACAACCTCGCCGCGGGCGACTCGACCTTCATGGTGGAAATGCGCGAGACCGCGAACATCCTCCGCGAGCTCGGGCCCCGGAGCCTGGTCATCCTCGACGAGATCGGACGCGGCACCAGCACCTACGACGGGATCGCCATCGCCTGGGCCGTCGCTGAACACCTCCACGATCGCGAACCGGCGGCGAAGACGCTCTTCGCGACCCACTACTACGAGCTGACGGCCCTGGCCCGGCAACTCCCCAGGGTCCGCAACTACTCGGTGGCGGTCCGGGAGTGGAACGATCAGGTGATTTTCCTGCGTCGCATCGTTGCGGGCCCGGCCAACCGGAGCTATGGCGTAGAGGTGGCGCGGCTGGCGGGTCTGCCGGTCGAGGTGGTGGAGAGGGCGCGGAGTCTCTTGGCGACGCTCGAACGCGGCGAGCTGCTTTCCGAGGGTGGGCGCACTGCCGCCGCGGGGCATCCTGTCCCCGGCACGCAGCTCGGACTGTTCGCCCCGCGGCCGTCGGCCGTCGAGGCGCGCTTGCGCGCGATCGACGTGACGCGCATGACACCCCTGGAGGCGATGAACGAGCTACATCAGTTGGTGGACGCGGTGCGGGGCGGTGGAGACGACCATGGCACGGACGGACGAGACTGACGATCGGCGCGGGCGCCGCTGCGGCCTGCTGCTGGCCGTCGCCACCCTGAGCCTGCTCGCCTGGACGGTGGAGGCCGCCGCGGTGGCCGTCCGGCCGGGACGGGTCGAGCGCGTCCGGTACGAAGCGCGCGACGGCTCGACCCGCGTCATCATCATGCTGTCACGCCCCGTACCGTTCGAAGTGCGCGTCCTCGGTGGCGAGACCGCCCGCAAGACCGAGCGCCGCATCGTGCTCGACTTCTCGAACGCCGTCCTCGCACCCGGGGCCGCGGCCCCGATCGGCGTCGAGAACGGGTTCCTCCAGCAGGTCCGTACGGGGCAGTTCACCGCCCGTACGGCGCGCGTGGTGCTCGATCTCGCCAGCATCACCAAGCACTCCGTCGAGGCCTTCGAGGATCCGCCGCGGGTCGTGATCGATATCGTCGGGAAGCCCGCGCCGGCGGCCCCGGTCGTCGCCGCTCCGAACACGGCGCCGTCCCGCACCGAGGGCGCGCTCGCGACCACGCGCGGCGAGCCGCCGGCTGAGCGGACGACGCCATCCGCGGATCGCGCCGCGCCGCCGCGCGAGGTCGCCACGGCGCCGCCGTCCCCGCCCGAGAGAGCGTCCGTCGAACCGCCACGCGCGTCCGGGCATGCCGGCGAACCGGCGAAGCCCCTCGACAAGAGCGACAAGGGCACGCCGGCGGCTCTCGACCGGGTCACGATCGGTGACACGGCCGAGCGGCGGAGCGAGCCAGCGCCGGTTCCCGCCGCGTCCCCGAAGCGGCCCGAGACCGCCGGTAAAGCCGGGAGCACCGACCCGTTGCCGGGACGTCCGGCGAACCGCCCCTGGCGCATCGTCCTCGATCCCGGGCACGGCGGCGCGGATCCCGGCGCGCAAGGCGTGGGCGGCATCGTGGAAAAGGACATCGTCCTCGCGATCGCGCAGCGCCTGAAGCGGCGGCTCGAGGAGTCCTCCAACGCCAAGGTGCTCCTCACGCGCGAAACCGACGCCACCCGCACCCTCGCCGAGCGGACGGCGTTCGCGAACGCCAACAGCGCCGATCTCTTCATCTCGATCCACGCCAACGCCGATCGGAGCGGCGAGCTGCAGGGCATCGAGACCTACACGCTCAACAACTCGAACGACCGCGCCACCATCCGGCTCGCCAAGATGGAGAACGGCCCGGCGGTCCGGGTCGGACGCGGCGACCTCTCGTTCATCCTGAGCGACATGGTGCAGTCCGGGAAGGAAGAGGAGTCGAACGCCCTCGCGGAGCGCCTGCACTCGCGCGTGCTCGCCCGCTTGCGCTCGCGCTACACCGACGTCCACAACCTCGGCGTGAAGAAAGGACCGTTCTACGTGCTGGTCGGCGCGTACATGCCGTGCGTTCTCGTGGAGACGTCGTTCCTCTCCCACCCGGTCGAGGGCAAGCGCCTCGGTACGACGGCCTACCAGCACGACATCGCCGAAGGGCTCTTCCTCGGCATCACCGACTTCCTGGGCGACGCGCGCCTCGCCAAGACGCTCTAGGAGCCTGTCCGAGACGTCGCCGCCCACACGATGGCCTCGGTCCAACCCTTCGCGTACGAGCTGCCCGTGCTCCCGCCGGTGCAGGCCGCCGGCGCCGAGCTCGGAGCGGTCGCGCGGACCTACGTCGCCGAGCTGCGGACGCGACTCTACGAACAACATCGCGCGGGGGCCGGCGGCAGCGCGATCGTCGAGGCCTACACCGGAGGCATCGACCGCTTGATCGCGTTCCTCTTCGACTCCGCGACCGCCGAGTACACCGAGCGCTACGTGCTGCTCGACCACCGCTGCACGGTGGCGGCGCAAGGAGGCTACGGGCGCTTCGAGCTGAACCCGTCCTCCGACATCGATCTCCTCGTCCTCTTCCCGTGGCGGGTGAACGCCTACGTCGAGACGGTCGCCGAGCGCATCCTCTACTCACTCTGGGACGCGGGGCTCATGGTCGGGCACGCGAGCCGCACGGTCGCCGACTGCACGCGGCTCGCCCAGAAGGATCTCAAGGTCAAGACGGCGCTGCTCGACGCTCGTTTCCTCTGCGGCGATCCTCCCCTCTATGCCGAGTTCGAAGCGGCGATGGAGTCGGAGGTCCTCAAGAAGAACGCGGCGCGCTTCTACCGCGAGAAGCTCGCCGAGAGCGCGGAGCGCCACCGCAGGCACGGCGACTCGGTCTATCTGCTCGAGCCCGAGCTCAAAGAGGGCGCGGGCGGCCTGCGCGACATCCACACGGCGATGTGGCTCGCGAAGGTCAAGTACAAGGTCCGGGACATGCGCGAGCTGGTCGTGAAGGGCGTGATCAGCGAGCGCGAGCGCGGCGAGATCGAGGCGTCGCAGGATTTTCTCTTCCGCGTCCGCAACTCGCTGCACTTCCTGACCGGCTCGCACCAAGACCATCTCACCTTCGAGCTCCAGGATCGTGCCGCGTCCGATCTCGGCTTCGGCAGCGACGGCACCAACCGGCCCGTCGAGCGCCTCATGAAGTCGTACTTCACGCACGCGACCGCGATCCGCCGCTTCTCCGACGCCATCATCGAGCGCTGCACCGAGCGGCCGACCCCTTACCGCCTGATCGGCCGCGTGATCGGCCGCGAGATCCGCGAGGGCGTGTGGATCATCAACCGCACCCTGTCCGTGGACGGTGCCGCGGTGATCCGTCAGGACCCGACGACGCTCGTCACGATCTTTCGCGACGCGCAGCGCCACGGCGTCAAGATCACCCAGGGCACGCAACGTCTCATCAGGGAGCACCTGCACCTGATCGGCGAGGAGCAGCGGGTCGACCCCGCGTTCATCCGTCCGTTCCTCGACATCCTCGCCTGGAACCAGCACGTCTGGGAGACCCTGCAGGAGATGCACCGGGTCGGGGTCGTCTGTCAGCTCTTCTCCGAGTTCGCCCGCATCGACTGCCTCGTGCAGCGCGACCCGAACCACATCTACACCGTCGACGAGCACTCCCTGCGCGGCATCGGCGAGCTCGAGCGCCTGCGGCGCGGCGAGCACAAGAAGACGGCGCCGCTCCTCACCGAGGTGATGCGCGACATCGACCGCCACGAGGTGCTCTTCCTGGCGCTGCTCTTCCACGACATCGGCAAGGGCCACGGCGAAGGGCACTCGGGCCGGGGCGCCGACATGGTGCGCGACATCGCGGCGCGGCTTCCCCTCAATCAGGACGAGGTGGCGCAGTGGGAGTTCCTCGTGCGCCAGCACCTCCTGATGTCGCACCTCGCCCAGCACCGCGACACGCAGGATCCCCGGCTGCTCGCCGAGTTCGCCGCCGTGTGCGGCAGCGTCGAGAACCTCAAGATGCTCTACGTCATGACCTTCGCCGACATGCGCGCGGTCGGTCCCAAGGTCTGGAACAACTGGCGCGACATGCTGCTCGGCGAGCTCTACATGCGGACCTTGACGCGCTTCGAGCAGGGTCAGGTCGAGGACGAGGACGAGCACGGCCGCGCCGAGCGCATCCGGCAACGCCTGCTCGGGCTCGTCGAGCCGGATCGCCGCGCGGGCTTCCAGTCCTTCCTCGCCGGCATGCCCGAGCGCTATCTCACGACGACGCCCGAGAGCCAGGTGCCGGCGCATTTCGAGCTCATGAGCCACCTGCGCGAGGAGTGGACCATCCGACCGGCAGCCGAGCATCCGCACCTCTTCGTGAGCACCGTGCGCCACGTGCCGGAGTCCGAGTACAGCGAGCTCACGATCTGCACGCCGGACCGGCCCGGCTTGTTCTCGATGATCGCCGGCGTGCTGACCGCGCAGGGCATGAACATCGTCGGCGCCCGCATCACGACCACGCGCGGAGGCGTCGCGATCGACAGCTTCCGGATCGGGCACCAGGAGCACCTCGAGCGCGTCCTCGAGCCGGAGCGCTGGGAGCGCGTGCAACAGATGCTCGCGCGGGTGCTGCGCGGCCAGATCGACATCGCGGCGCTCGTCGCGGCGTCGAGCCGCCCGTCGATCCTCGAGAAGGCGACGCGCGCGAACACGACGCCGCCCGAGATCATCGTCGACAACGACATCGCCGAGGACTACACGGTGCTCGATGTGGTGACGGGCGACCGCGTCGGCGTGCTCTTCGCGATCACGCACGCCCTCCATCGCCTCGGCCTCGTGATCCACCTGGCGAAGATCACGACCCAGGCGCACCAGGTGCTCGACGTCTTCTACGTGACCGACGGCGACGGACGGAAGATCGTCGATCCCGACCGCCTGCGCAGCGTCTGTGACACCATCGCCGTCGAGCTGCGGGCGCTGAACGGCGTGGCCCACCCATGACGACGGCCGCCGGCGCCGCCGCGACGGCCACGTCGCTCGATCGGTGGATCGACCGCTACCTCGCCTACGTCGCCGCGGAACGCGGGCTGGCGGCCAATACCGTTGCCGCGTACGCCCGCGATCTCGCCCAGCTCATGCGCTGGCTCGGCGGGTGCGCCCGCGAACCGGCCGAACTCACCCCCGCGCTCCTGCAGCGATTCCTCGCCGCCGAGCGCGCGCGCGGCCTGGCGCCGCGGAGCGCGAGCCGCCTGGCGGCGACGCTCCGCGGCTTCTGCCGCTATCTCGTGCTCGAGCGCGTCTTGCCGGCCTCACCGGCCGCCGATCTCACGATGCGGCGCCTGCCGGATGCGCTGCCGCTCGCGCCCGGCCGCGCCGACGTGCAGGTGCTGCTGGACGCGCCTCCCGCGGATACGCCGCGCGGCCGGCGCGATCGCGCGCTCCTCGAGCTGCTCTACAGTGCGGGGCTGCGCGTCTCGGAAGTGATCGGGCTGCGCCAGGCGAGCCTCGACCTCGACGCCAACTGCGTCCGCGTCGTGGGGAAGGGGAGCCGCGAGCGCGTCGTCCCGCTCGGCAGCCACGCGCGCGCGCGGCTCGACGAGTACTTCGCACTCGCCCGCCCGGCGCTCGCCGGCACGCACCGCCCGCGGCCCGAGGTCTTCCTGTCGGCACGAGGTTCCCCACTCTCGCGCCAGGCGGTCTGGAAGCTCCTCAAGGGCTACCTCCGCGAGGCGTGCCTCGACGCCCGCGCGTCGCCCCATAGCCTCCGCCATGCGTTCGCGACCCATCTCCTCGACGGCGGCGCGGATCTGCGCGCCGTTCAGGCCATGCTCGGCCATGCCGACGTCGCGACGACCCAGATCTATACCCACGTCGCGCCACGCCGCCTGCGCGAGATCCATCGCCGCTTCCATCCCCGCGACTCGGGACGAACGCGCCCGTGACGCGTCGTTGCGCCTGCGGATGGCTCTTGTTAGGTACGCCAGGTGGAGCGTCCTGACCAGCTCATCGACATCGTCCGTCAGGTGGCGCTGTGGTCGCTGCCGATCCTCGCGGCCGTAATCTTCCACGAAGTCGCGCACGGCGCCGTGGCGCTGCGCCTCGGAGACGACACCGCGCTTCGCGTGGGACGCCTGACCTTGAACCCGCTGCCCCACATCGATCCCATCGGGACGCTCCTCATGCCGAGCCTCCTGATGCTCGCCGGACTGCCGGTGTTCGGCTACGCACGGCCCGTGCCGGTCGACTACGGACGGCTCCACAACCCCCGACGGGACATGATGGCGGTGGCCCTCGCGGGTCCGGGGACCAACCTGGCGCTCGCGCTCGTGAGCGCCGGCCTGTTCCACATCCTCAAGGGGCAGCTTGCGGGCCTCACCAGCGAGACCGCCTCGTCCTTCCATCTCGGGGTCGTCCTGCCGCTCGCGCAGATGGCGCAGGCGAGCGTCGTCATCAACGTCAGTCTCGCCATCTTCAATCTTCTACCTCTGCCGCCGCTCGACGGCGGCCGCGTCCTGACCGGGCTCCTGCCGTACGCGCAGGCCCGCGTCGTCGCGGCGATCGAGCCGTTCGGCTTCCTGATCCTGGCCGCGCTGATCATGACCGGCTGGCTGCGATTCCTGGTGAGCGCCCCGATCTCCTACGTGACGAGGATGCTCCTCTGACCACCACCGCTCGCATCGTGAGCGGCATGCGCCCGACGGGCCGGCTGCACCTCGGACACCTGCTCGGGACGCTGCGCACCTGGCGCGCGCTCCAGGCGACGCACGAATGCTTCTTCTTCGTCGCCGACTGGCACGCGCTCACCACGGACTATGATCGCACCGAGGGGCTGGCGGCGAACGTCGTCGAGATGGTCACCGACTGGCTCGCGAGCGGCATCGACCCGGCGCGCGTGACGATCTTCGTGCAGTCGTCGATTCCCGAGCACGCCGAGCTGCACCTCCTGTTGTCGATGATCACGCCGCTCGGGTGGCTGGAACGGGTCCCCACCTACAAGGAAACGCAACAGCAGCTCGTCGACCGCGACCTCTCGACCTACGGGTTCCTCGGCTACCCGGTTCTGCAAGCGGCCGACATCCTCATGTACCGCGCCACCCAAGTGCCGGTGGGCGCCGATCAGGTGCCGCACGTCGAACTGACGCGTGAGATCGCCCGCCGCTTCAACCACGTCTTCGGCGAAGTCTTCCCCGAGCCCCAGGCTCTGCTCGCGGCGGCGCCGCGCATCCCGGGGCTCGACGGCCGCAAGATGAGCAAGAGCTACAACAACGCCGTGTTCCTCTCGGATGACGCGGCGCAGGTGAAGGCCAAGCTCTCGCGCATGATGACCGATCCGCGGCGGGCGCGCCGCCACGACCCCGGTGACCCGAACGACTGCCCGGCCTACACGCTGCATCGGATCTACTGCACCCCCGAGGAGCTCGACTACACGGCCCACGGCTGCCGCACCGCCGAGATCGGGTGCCTCGAATGCAAGCTGATCATGATCGCCCGGGCGGAGGCCGAGCTCGGTCCGATCCGCGAGCGCCGCGCCGCCCTGGCGACCCGCCCCGACGACGTCCGCGACGTCATCGCGCAGGGCACCCGCCGCGCCCGGGCGGTCGCGGAGGAGACCATGGCCACGGTACGCACGCTCGTCGGTCTCGGAGGAACGCCATGAGCTATCGCGTCAAGCTCGAGGTCTTCGAGGGTCCGCTCGATCTCCTGCTCCATCTGATCAAGAAGGAGGAGGTCGACATCTACGACATCCCGGTCGCTCGCATCACCGACGAATACCTCCAGTACCTGAGTCTGCTCGACAGCATGAACCTGGACGTCGCCGGCGAATACCTGGTGATGGCGGCGACGCTGACGCACATCAAGTCACGCATGCTGCTGCCGCCGTCGGAGGACGAGACCGAGGAGCCGGAGGAGGATCCGCGCGCCGATCTCGTGCACCAGCTGGTCGAGTACCAGCGCTTCCGCGAAGCGGCCGTCGCGCTCGGCGAGCGCCCGGTCTTGGCCCGCGACGTATTCCGGCGCGACCCTGCGGTCCCGGACCGCGACCAGGGCGAAGGCGTGCGCCTGCGCGACGTGACCGTCGCGGACCTGCTCGAAGCTTTTCGCGAGGTCATGGAGCGCGCGCTCCGCGAGAGCTTCCACGAGATCGTCCACGAGGACATCTCGGTCGACGAATGCGTGCAGATCATCGTGCGCCGGATGGAGATCGACGGGCCGCTCCGCTTCCGAGACCTCTTCGTCGGCCTGCCGTCGCGCCGACGCCTGGTGGCGACCTTCCTCGCGCTCCTGGAGCTCGTGAAGCGCCAGGCGATCCACGCGCGCCAGGAAGAGGACGGCGCCGAGATCTTGTTGTTTCCGAAAGCCGGAGACGTTCCGCATCTCGACGACGTACCGTGAAGGAGAAGCCGATGCGCGAGGGGGCAGGGGACGAAATGAAAGCCGACGAGGCCGACGCGAGCACGACGGTGGAGCACGCCGCGTCGGCGGGCCCCGCCGGTGAGGGCGACGCGGACGTCGAGCCGCTCGCGGACGACGCGCCCGCCGAGGTCGATGAGCGGCTGGTCGGCATCCTCGAAAGCGTGCTCTTCGCCTGCGGGGAGCCGATCACCCTCGGTCGCCTGATGGAGGTGATCGCGGGCCCGACACGCGGCGAGATCCGCGCGGCGCTGGCGACGCTGGCGGCGCGCAGCGAAGAGGACCGGCGTGGGATCCGGCTCGTCGAGATCGCGGGCGGGTACCAGTTCCGCACCGCGCCGGAGCATTCGGAATGGGTGCGCCGGCTCTTCCAACAACGGCCCTGGCGTCTCACCCGCGCGACGCTCGAGACCCTCGCGATCGTCGCCTACAAGCAGCCCATCACGCGGGCCGAGATCGAGGCGATCCGCGGCGTCGACGTCGACAGTGTGATCGCCTCGCTCCTGACACGGAAACTCGTCAAGATCGTCGGACGCAAGGACGTCATCGGCCGTCCGCTCCTCTACGGAACCACGCGACAGTTCCTCGAGGTCTTCGGTCTCCGCGACCTCGGCGCGTTGCCGTGTCTCTCCGAGGTGGCGGGTGCGATGCCCGAGAGCGTGGCGGCGGGAGCCGCCGCCGGTGACGAAAACACGTGGAGCGGCGATGACCGACAGGACGAAGGGCCGACGCCTGCAGAAGCTGCTGGCGGACTCGGGGATGTGCTCGCGGAGAGCGGCGGAGACGCTGATCCAGAGCGGGCGGGTGACCGTGAACGGCACGACGGTCACGGCCCTGGGGACGCGGGCACTTCCGACTGATCAGATCCGCGTCGACGGACGGACACTCCCGAGCCGTCGCGACCCGATCCACCTCGTGCTCCACAAGCCGGCGGGGGTCGTCACGACCACGCGCGACCCCGAGGGCAGGCCGACGGTCGTCCAGATGCTGCCGGGTCGGATCGGCCGACTCTTTCCGGTCGGGCGCCTCGACGTGCAGTCCACCGGGCTCGTGCTGCTCACCAACGACGGGGATCTCGCGGCGGTCCTGACGCACCCGCGGTATCACGTGCCGCGGACCTACCGGGTGAAGGTGAGCGGAACGCCCGACGAACGATCCCTCGCCCGGCTGCGTCGCGGCATCCGCTTGTCGGACGGCCCGACCGAACCGGTCGAGGTGGTCGTCGAGGAGCGCCGTCCGACGAAGACATGGCTCCGCGTCACCGTCCACGAGGGACGTAATCATCTCGTACGCCGGCTCTGCGAGGCGATCGGACACAAAGCGGAGAAGCTGCAGCGCGTCGCACTCGGCCCGCTCGAGCTCGGCAAGCTCTCGATCGGCGACTTCCGACCGCTCACGTCGCGCGAGCTCACGAGCCTCTACCGCGTGGCGCGCGCGGCCGCGCGCGGCGAGGCGCCCGCCGCGGGCCCGGAAGGCCGCGGCCGCACGCCGCGCCGACGTCCGCGTTCTGCCGCGCTGCGGCAGTCAGTTTCCCGGCGCTCCGTCCAAGACTGAACGCCCGTCGCACGCGCCGAGCACTCCGCGCCGAGCGGCCATCGACGCTCCGCACCCGGACGCCGTGGCATGGATGCTGCAATTCCCGATTCGCCAGAGGAGTGTGACGCAAATCGCATTGCAAACGGATCCCTGATCGCATTACTACACGTGCGGGGTCGGGAGGTGAGCGATGGCTGGAGGCGACGTACGAGGTCAGGTGTCGGCGGCGGCGCCGACGCGCGGCGGTTGGCTCTACGTATCGGGGGCGTTGACCCCGTACGATCTGGAGAACCTCTGCGACCAGATCGCGACGCTCGGCCGCGGCGAGAGCGGAGACGTCCACGTCGACGTCGAGCTCGGCGGCATGGGGAAGGACAGCCCCGAGCTCCGTACGCTCGCACGCCGGATGCACCGACTCCGTCGTCAGGGCGTCGTCGTTCGCGTCCACGCCGCGCGTGGACGGAGCGCCGGCGCCGGATCACTCGGCAACTGAACGCGTTCGACGATGCGTGAGCATCTGATCGCGCCGGCGCTGTCCCAACCCGGGACGGCCCTACCGCGTCGCATGCGTTGACACTCTCCCGACGAGGCTATAGACCCTTCGTCTCCGCGATGCCGAACGGCATCCGTGACGCGGGGTGGAGCAGTCCGGTAGCTCGTCGGGCTCATAACCCGAAGGTCGGAGGTTCAAATCCTCCCCCCGCAACTACCTCTAGGCGACCGGTCTCCTCTACGAGGAGGCCGGTACCGCTTTCAACCCCGTTGATCTCTGCTCGGCGTTCGTCCCCCGTGCCGCTGCCACGCCGGTTACCATCGCGACCATCGAGGACCCGCCTCGTCCACGAGCGGGATCTCGAACACGCGATCGGCGTCCGCGGGCGCGCACCCGCTCGCCGCAAGGAGCCCCGCCCACAGGCCGAGCGTGCGCGCGCTCAGCCGGCGGCCTCTTCGCGGGCGATGATATTCAGGACCTGACGGAGCTTGCGCTCGGGCTCCCTGACGAACGGGTTCGCCTGGTCCCAGACGTAGCCCGCGAGCACCGAGGTGATCTGCCGGCGAATGGCTGGCGAGGGGTTCGGCGCGAACAGGACGCGCGGGAACTCCCCCGAGTACCACCCCTCGACGAAGGTGCGGAAGGCGTCGATCCCCACGCCCATGTACGCCTCGTAGTCGCGGGCCCAATCCGGGCTCTCGCCGGCGAGGGCACGATCGACGAGCTTCGCGGCCCGGTTCGCGCTCTCGAGGGCCAGGGTGACGCCCGACGAGAACACCGGGTCGAGGAACTCGGTCGCGTTGCCGACGAGCACGTAGCCCGGGCCCGACATGCGCGTGACGGACGCCGAGAAGCTCTCCAGGATGCGCGGCGCCCACAGGAGCTTCGCGTCGCGCAGGCGGTCGCGCGCGTTCGGCTCCTCAGCGAGCGCCGCGCGGAGCACGGCCTCGTCGTCCCCTGCGTACCGTTCGAAGAACGCGAGATCGGCGACGACCCCCACCGACGTGACGCCGTCGGAGAATGGGATGATCCAGATCCACGCGCCGCCGGGGTGCATGCAAATCCAGATGCGGTTCTCGTCGGGCCCGGATGGACGCCGGTCGCCGGTGACGTGCGAGAACAGGGCCTTGCGGGGCGGCAGCGACGACGGCGTATCGAGGCCGAGCAGTCGCGGCAGGACGCGCCCGTAGCCGCTCGCGTCGATCACCCAGCGGGCCGTGAGCCGGTGCTCGCCGGCAGCGCCGCTCATCGTCAAGGTGTGGGGCGGGCCGACGTCGAGCGCGGTCACCTTCTGCTCGTAGAAGATCGGCACGCCCTGCCGGTAGGCCGCGTTCGCGAGCGTGAGGTCGAAGTCGGCGCGCGGCACCTGCCAGGTCCAGCTCCAGCCCTTGGTGAACTGATCGGCGAAGTCGAAGTCGCTCCGCTCGGCGCCGCGGAGGAACAGCGCGCCGCCCTTGACGAGGTACGCGCGCTCCTTGACGGCGTCGAGCATGCCGGCCTCGTCGAGGTGGTCCATGCAGTGCGCGAGCAGGCTCTCGCCGATCACGAACCGCGGGAAGCGCTGCGCCTCGAAGACCGCGACCGCGTGCCCCTTCTTTCTGAGCAGCGCCGCCGCGCTCGAGCCGGCCGGACCCCCGCCGATGACGGCGACGTCGACGGACGAGGGGAGGGCGTTCGCGGGGGATTCGAGCCGATCCTGCATGGGGGGCGATTCATACCGCGGCGAAGGGACCCTGCGCCAGCGTGCTGGACTCGCCCGCCGACGCGCACGTCCCGCGCCGCGTTTCCGGGCCCTATTCGATGGTCCGACGCGGCATCGTCTGCGTACGCAGCCGGAGCGGGGCGGCGCGCTCCGCGACCAGCTCCTCGCTCGTGTCCGCGTAGGAGAAGCAGGTGTTCCGCATGCCGGGCACCGCGCCCAGCACGGCCGCGCGGCGGCGCGGGGGATCGTCCGGCGCGTTGCGCACCTCCGCCGGAAGCGAACCGAAGAAGCGCACGAAGTGCAGCTGGTAGGCGGCCTGGCCCACCTCGACGAGGAGCTCCGAGACGCGGTGACAGCCGCCGACGCCGCCCACCGCGGCGCGCGCCGCCTGAGTGAACCCGCGCGCGACGCGCATGCCGACCAGCCCCTGCATGTTGGGATGGGTCAGGTTACAGACCGCGGTGAAGGGCCCGTTGCGGACCTCGGAGCGGGCCGCGACGATCTCGAGCGTCGGATGCACGATCTCGACCTCGACGTGCACGTCGTGGATCTCGTCTTGCAGGGTGGCCTCGACGAGAAACCGGTCGCCCTCGATCGGATAGATGCTGACCTGCTTCGTGCGGTGAAAGACGGCTTCGACCTCGCGCATCGGAGGAAGATACCGGCGACCCGCCGCCGAGACAACGCGCGATGCCGTCCGCACGGACGAGCGAGGGCTTGACGCCGCTCATGGCGGCGCTCGTGGTGAGGCGCGACCCGCCACGGACGCGAGACCGGCCCCTGATTTGAAGCCGCCCCCGGGCTCGTATAGCAACGGCGGACGATGGCCCCTCAATACATCTTCACCATGAAGGACCTCCGGAAGGTCTACCCGCCCGATCGCGAGGTCTTGAAGGGCATCTGGTTGTCGTTCTTCCCGGGCGCCAAGATCGGCGTGCTCGGCTCGAACGGAGCGGGCAAGAGCACGCTCCTGCGCATCATGGCGGGCGTCGAGAAGGAGTTTCTCGGCGAAGCCTGGCCCGCGGAAGGCACGCGGGTCGGCTACCTCTCGCAGGAGCCCCAGCTCGACCCGCAGAAGGACGTCCTCGGCAACGTGACCGACGGCGTCGCCGAGACACGGGCGCTCCTCGACCGCTTCGAAGCCGTCAGCACGAAGCTCGGCGAGGTCAGCGACGCCGACGAGATGGAGACGCTGATCGACGAGCAGGCCAAGCTCCAGGACGCCATCGATGCCTGCAACGCCTGGGAGCTCGACCGTACGATCGAGATGGCCATGGACGCGCTGCGCGTGCCGATGGGGGACGCGCCGATCGCGACCTTGTCCGGCGGCGAGCGGCGCCGGGTCGCCCTCTGCCGGCTCCTCCTGCAAGCACCCGACCTCCTCCTGCTCGACGAGCCGACCAACCACCTCGACGCCGAGTCGGTCGCGTGGCTCGAGCGCCACTTGCAGGAGTACCGCGGCACGGTGGTCGCGATCACCCACGACCGCTACTTTCTCGACAACGTCGCCGGCTGGATCCTCGAGCTCGACCGCGGTGCCGGCATCCCGTGGGAAGGCAACTACAGCTCCTGGCTCGAGCAGAAACAGGCTCGCCTCGCCGTCGAGGAGAAGCAGGAGTCGGCGCGGCGCCGGACTCTCGCGCGCGAGCTCGAGTGGGTCCGGATGGCCCCGCGCGCGCGTCAGGCCAAGAGCAAGGCGCGCGTCAACGCCTATGAGGCGCTCCTCGCGGAAGAGAGCGAGCAGCGACGCGCATCGGCCGAGATCAACATCCCGACCGGCCCCCGGCTCGGGAACCTCGTCGTCGAAGCGAACGGCCTCCGCAAGGCCTACGGGGACCGGCTCCTGATCGACGACCTCTCGTTCAATCTCCCGCCGGGCGGCATCGTCGGCGTCATCGGCCCGAATGGGGCGGGCAAGACGACGCTCTTCCGGATGATCGTCGGCGACGAGCAGCCGGACACCGGGACGCTGCGGATCGGCGATACCGTCCAGCTCGCCTACGTCGACCAGTCACGCGACGCCCTCGATCCAAAGCACACCGTCTGGGAGGAGATCAGCGACGGCCAGGACGTGCTCAAGATCGGCCGCCGCGAGGTTCCGTCACGGGCGTACGTGACGTCCTTCAATTTCCGCGGCAGTGACCAGCAGAAGCGGGTCGGCGACCTCTCGGGCGGTGAGCGCAACCGCGTCCACCTCGCCAAGCTCCTGAAGCGCGGCGGCAACGTGCTGCTGCTCGACGAGCCCACCAACGACCTCGACGTCGACACCCTGCGAGCACTGGAGGACGCGCTCCTCGAGTTCGCCGGGTGCGCGGTGGTCATCAGCCACGACCGCTGGTTCCTCGACCGCATCGCGACCCACATCCTCGCCTTCGAGGGCGACAGTCAGGTGATCTGGTTCGAAGGGAACTACGCCGACTACGAAGCGGATCGGCGCCGGCGGCTCGGCGCTGACGCGACGCAGCCACACCGCATCCGCTATCGCCCGCTGACGAGGGGCTGAGCCGTCGGGAGGCCGATGAACAAAAGGGGGGCAGCGACGGGAACGTACGAGCGGACGCCGCCGGTGTGGAGCGGTCCCGGCGCGATCGGGCGATACTTCGACCTGCTCCACAATCTCGTCAGCCGCGCCATCAAGCAGCGGTACAAGCGGTCCGTCCTGGGCTTCGCGTGGACGATGCTGAACCCGCTCCTCACGATGGTCATCCTCACCGTCGTCTTCTCCGCCGTCTTCGGCCCGCTCGTCCCCAATTACCCGCTCTTCGTCATCATCGGGCTCTTGGCGTGGAATCTCTTCTCCCTCGGATCGACCCAAGGGCTCGCGAGCATCGTCGACTCCGGCGCGTTGATCCGCAAGGTCGCCGTGCCGAAGCAGATGTTTCCGCTCGCCGCGGTGGGCGCGAACCTGGTGAACTTCCTCCTCTCGCTCGCGCCTCTCGCCCTGGTGCTGCTGGTCATGCGGGTCGAGCTCACCGGCGCCATCCTCTGGGTGCCGCTCGGCGTCGCGTTGATCGGCCTCTTCACCCTGGGTGTCGCGCTCACGCTCGCGACCCTCAACGTCTTCTTCCGCGACGTCCGCTATTTCTACGAAGCCGGGCTGCTCGCGTGGTTCTACGGTACGCCCGTCTTCTACCCGATCGACGTGCTGTCGCCGCGCGCCCGGGCGGTCTTGCAGTGGAACCCCATGCACGTGCTGGTCGAGGTGTTTCGAGAGCCCCTCTACGCCGGGACCGCGCCGGGCGTCGGCATCGTCGCGACCGCGACGATCGAAGCCGTCGCCATGGCGCTGTTCGGCTGGTGGATCTTCCGTCGCTACCAGGCGCGCTTCGTGGACTACATCTGATGCTGGCGGCTCCGCGCCCCGCCTACGACCCGTCGGTGACCCGCGTCGCAGTCGAGGGACTGGCGGTCCGCTACGACCTGCAGCAGGAGCGCGTCATCTCGGTGCGCGAGTACGTCATCCGTCGTCTGCGCGGCGAGCGCTTCCCAACGCAGACGTTGTGGCCGATCCGCGACGTCTCCTTTCGCGTCCAGGCGGGCGAGAGCTTCGGCATCGTCGGCCGGAACGGAGCCGGGAAGAGCACGCTCCTCAAAGTGATCGCGGGAATCATCCCGCCGACGCGCGGACGCGTGCAGGTGCGGGGACACCTATCGCCCCTCCTCGAGCTCGGCGCGGGCTTCGACGTGGAACTCACGGGCCGCGAGAACGTTCAGCTCTACGGTACGCTGCTCGGACTCCGTCGCAAGCACCTGCGTGAGCGCATCGCCGCGATCGCTGACTTCGCGGAGCTGACGCCGTTCATCGACGTGCCGCTCAAGAACTACTCGTCGGGCATGGTCGCACGCCTCGCCTTCGCGATTGCGACCGACGCCGACCCGGACATCCTGATCGTCGACGAAGTGCTGTCGGTCGGCGACGCGCCGTTCCAGCGGAAGTGCGAGGAGCGGCTGGCGCGGTTTCGCTCGCGCGGCGTGACGGTGCTGCTGGTGACGCACGACCTCCACCTCCTCACCGAGACCTGCTCGCGCGCCGCACTGCTCGATCCCGGCGCCCCATGCGTCGTCGGCACCGCGGAGGAGATCGCGGCGCGCTACGCGGAGCGCACCGGCGGCTGAATGAAGGCGACCGCGCGCGTCTCGGTGGTCGTCCCGTGCTATCGCCCGGGTCACCTCATCGACGGGTGCCTCGCGGACCTGCTCGCCCAAGATCTCGTCGATCCCTACGAGATCATCGTCGTCGAGAGCAGCGGCGACGGAACGGCGGAACGCCTGCACGCCGCGTTCCCGACCATACGAGTGATCGCGCCACCGCGCCGGACGCTCCCGGCCGAAGCGCAGAACATCGGCGTCGCTGCCGCGCAGGGCGCGTTCGTGGCGATCACGAACCACGACTGCCGCGTGCCGCCCGGCTGGTTGCGG
Organism: Deltaproteobacteria bacterium; assembly: GCA_020848745.1. Lineage (NCBI taxonomy): Bacteria > Pseudomonadati > Myxococcota > Myxococcia > Deltaproteobacteria bacterium. Next base: position 73,713 of record JADLHM010000021.1, read on the forward strand.
AGCCTGCTCGCTCGCCACGCCGCCGGCGACTACGCGGCCGTCGGCGGCGCGGTCCTGAACGGAACGCCGCGGAGCCTGGTCGGCACCGCGGCCTACTGGAGCGAGTTCAATGAGTTCACCTCCGGCCGACCTGCGGGCATCGCGCCCGGCGTCCCTCAGTGCAACGTCTGCTTCCGGCGGACGGCCCTCGTCGGAGCGGCGCCGTTCCCGACCGTGCGCTTCGGCGCCGAGGAGCTCACCTTCAACTACGAGCTGACACGCGCCGGGGGCGTCTTCTTCTTCGACCCGGGCGTCCCCGTCACACACCTGAACCGCACCGGCCTCGGCGCCTTTCTCCGCCACCAGCGGGTGCTCGGCACCGGCTCCGCGATGGCGCGCCGCCTCGTGCCGCTCCCGGGCGCGGTCGCGGCGCGCCATCCGATCCTGATCCCCCTCCTCGTACCGCTCCGGATCGGACGGCTGCTCGGCCGGATCGCACGCCGCCATCCGCGTGAGCTGCCACGCGCCGTGCTGCTCCTCCCGTTGCTCGCCGCCGGATACGCCGCGTGGGCGATCGGATTCCGGCAGGGCGCCAGCGACCCGCTCGACGTCCGCGCGCCGGCGTGAGCGCGCTCAGCGTGCGACCGCCCGGTACGCCGCGAGCGTCGCGGCCGCGGACCGTTCCCAGGTGAAATGCGACGCCCGGGCGAGTCCCCGCACGCGTCGCGCCTCCACTTCCGTCCCCCCGGTGATCAGTGTCGCGAGCGCTGCGGTGACGCCCGGCTCGTCGTCCGGATCGACGAGGAGCCCGGCGTCACCGACGACCTCGGGAAAGCTCGTCCGATCGGCGCAGACGAGCGGGGCGCCGCAGGCCAGGGCCTCGAGGGCCGGCAAACCGAACCCCTCGCGCGCCGAGAGGTTCACTACCCCGCGCGCCGCCGCATACAACGCCGGCAGATCCTCGTCCGGCACGACGCCGAGGTGCCGGATGCGCCCCGCGACGGGGCTCGCGGCGAGCGCGGCCTCGAAGGCGGTGTTCTTCCAGCCCGCCGGTCCGGCGAACAGGAGGTGGGCTTCTCCGCGCTCCGACGCCGAGAGCGCGTCGAAGGCGCGGACGAGCCGGTCGAGGTTCTTGCGCGGGCTCGCGATCCCGACGAAGAGCAGGAAGCACGGGGGAAGGCGATGCCGCGCTCGAACCGCCGCGAGCGTCCCTTCGTCCGCGATAGGCGCGAAACGCGGGTCGACGCCGTGCGGGATCGCGACCACGCGGTCAGCCGGCAGGCGGAACCATTCGAGAATCTCGCTACGGGTGAACTCCGAGCCGGTGAGCACCAGATCGGCGCGGGCCACCGCGCGCGGAAGGACGACTCGCCAGTAGAGCGCCGCCGAGCGCGAGATCGCCTCCGGCGTCTGCAGGGGGATCAGGTCGTGCAGCGTCAGGACGTACGGTTTCGGAGCACGGCGCATACCGGCGAACACGGGCGTGTGGACGACCTCGACGCCGGCCCGGCGCAGGAGCGCCGGCCAGTACGTCTGGTCCTGGAGCGTCACCTTGAAGAGAAAGCGCGGCAGCGTCGCGACCGTGCGGAGCTCGGCGCCTGGCGGAACCAACCGTGGCCCGTAGCGGCGCTCGGTGAACGCCACCATACGATGCGCTCCCGGCGCCCGCACCAGCGCATCGAGGAGCCGGCTCGCATAACGCTCGTAGCCTCCCATCGGCGCCTTGATGCACGTGAGATCGATGCCGACCCGCATGCAGCGTCATCCGTGCCCGAGCGCGGCGGCGATGCCGCGGACGATGGCATCGTCGAAGCTCGTGCGCCAGTCGCGGCTCCACGCCACCTCCGCCCCCGCGACACGCGCGGCGAGGTCGTCGCTGCGGCGTACCGCCTCCACGATGCCCGTCCTCACACCGTCGAGCGTGGGAGGCACCGGCACCAGATTCCGGGAGAGGACGCGCAGCGCCTCCGCCGTCTTGTTCGCCCACGTGTTGGTCACGGTCACGAGGCCGGCGGCCGCCATCTCGAGCGGGACCAAGCTCGGGTGCGGCGTCAACATGAGCGCCAGACCGACGTCGTAGGCGGGAAGGAGGGCCTGATACTCGGCCAGGCTCACGCGCGGGCGGAGCCGGAGCATCCGACCATCCCCCAAGGGCACCGGCAAGAAGGCGCGTCCCGCACCGATCCCTTCCCACACCCATTCGTCCGTGAAGACTCCTCCGGCAACCGCGGCCCGGAGCGCTAGAACGCCGATCTCGAACATGTTGCGCGCCGCGTGCTGCTCGGGCCGCGCATAGAAGAGGAGGCGGCGCGGACCGGAACGCCGCAGGGCCTCGGTGGTGAGGGAGAAACGCGCGATCGCGTTCTGGAACACCAGGGCGGAGTCTCCCGTGCTCCCGGCGAAGATGCCCAGCCGCTCGCGCCGGAAGTAGTCCCGTAGCAGCTCCGTCGAGAAGAGGGGAACGTGCGGGAAGTCGTACGACGCCGCCGCCAGGGCAAAGAGCGAGCCCATGGGAAAGGTGAGCGGCTCGTATTCCTGGATCAGATACACGAAGCACGGGCGTCCGAGCGCGCGCCCCGCCTCGTGCGCGAGGTACGCCGTCCACCACGTCGTCGCGACGAACCCGTCGCCGGGATGCACGGACAGGGCGACGTCGCGATCGGCGGCGTACACCACCTCGACGCGATCGAAGATGGCCTCGAGGCCGGGGTAGGCCGCGATGCCGCGACGCCATGCTTCCCGGTCGTACTGGCACGGGTCGACGATCACGAGGCGCACCCGCACCCCCGCATCGGCCAGGCGCACCGCCAGGTGCAACTTGCCGAGGTAGCCCCCGAAGAGGTGCGTAAAGTCGATCGCGGGCGCCAGAAGGTTGATCCGGCGGGGAGCGTCCCGCTCGACACGCAGCGCCAACGGCGCGAGCTTCCGCGTGATCAGATCGACGCCCGCGAGCGCACTGGTCGTGGGGCCGGCTCCCGTGATCTCGCGCCGCGCGCGGCGTTGTTCGAAGAGCCGGCGACGGTGTCGCCGATAGTGCGCGTCGAGGAGGCGGGCGGCGAGCACGCAACGCCATGCGGCGCCGAGGGGAGACCCGTGCCGCAGCAGCGCGGTCATGCCTTCCCGGACGACGCCGAAGGGCGTGCCCTCGAGCTCGACGATGCGCTCGAGCATCCGCCGCTTCTCGGGCGCCGTCGCCGCGCCGAGGCGCAACAGGAGCACCTTGGCCATGACGACCGGGCGTACCACCTCGAACAGGTATGCCTGGCGCCGCCGCCAGAGCTCCGCCATGAGGCGTTGTCGCAGCCGGCCGCCCTCGACGAGCCCGACCACCTCCGCGAACGTCGGCCGCACGCGACGCGGGGAGCGCGCCGGGTGCCCGAAGCCGTTCGCGCCAGGCGGGCGGTCCACACAGGGGACGCGCGCCGCGCACGCGAGGTCTCCCTTGGTGAGCGCGACGCTCGCGATCCAGTGACCGGGGTGCGGCTCCCCGATCCGCGGCGGGAACGGCAACACGTCGGCGAGCAGTGACGCCCGAAAGACGCTCGCCGCGTCCGTCACCGTGTTCGCGAAGAGGAGCGCGGCGAGATCGGCGTCGTCGTTGCGCCTGGTCCAGTACCTCGACGCGACGCGCGCCGTGTCCCGGGGGATGGCGTCCATGCCGGCATGGACGAGGGTCGTATCGGACCCGAAAGCCCCGAGCGCGCTGGCCAGCTTCTCCGGACACCAGACGTCGTCCTGGTCGGCGAGCGCCACGAACTCCGCGTCCAGCGGCACCTCGGCGAGGGCCAGCGCGAAGGTCTCGTACTGGCCGGCCCTCGCCTCGTGACCGACGACGCGGAAGCGCGGGTCGCGCGCCGCGACCGCACGCACCGCCGCGATGCGATCCGGCGTCGAGCCGTCGTCGGCCACGATGCAGCACCAGTTCGTGAACGTCTGCGCCAGGATCGAGTCGACCTGCTCCGCGAAGCGGGCAGGCTCGGGGTTGCACGTCGCAAGGCAGATGGCGATGCGAGGTCGCGCCAATGCCCGGCCGTCGGCGCCAGGCGCCGGGACACCGCTCGCCACCACGAGCACCCGACCGAGCGGAATCGTCTGCGTCGTGCCGTCGGCGAGGTCCGCACGGCACGCGAGCATCGGGGCGCATCCGACCATGTCCGACGACACGGGGACCGCCGCCCAGAAGCCGCTGGTCAGACTGTTCGGCGAGCGGTCGCCGATTCCTGGGTCGTCCGACGGGACGTCGTTACGGACCGACGAATGATTGGGCACCGCGTGGGGCACGCCGTCCATCGTGACGGCCAACGCGCGGATCGCGAGGGACGGATGGTAGCAGCGTCCGGAGAGATGCAACACCTGACCGCGGCCGACCTCCAGCCGCTCCGGCAACGCGGCATCGAGATGAACGACGAGGTCGCCGGCATCGCTCATGAGACGGCGCACCGATTCGGCGCCCGGCCATAGAGCTGGAACTGCAACGTCCCGAAGGCGGGCACCCCGTTCTCGCGACACGGCCCCATCACGTCGCTCGCCGCGTTCTGGCGCCGGAGCATCACTGCGCCGGGTCCGGTCGCCTCGAGACTGAAGTACCAGAATCGGTCGGCGGACTCTCGAATCGGCGCGAAGCAGAACCACCGCTCGTCCGGGCTCCGCCCCGCAATCGATCGGTCCACGACGCGGATCGGCTCGGAAGCCTCGGGCGCCTCCCGAACGGCGAGTCGCAGGGCGTCTCCCGGCGTCCCCTCCGTGTTCGTCGCGTACACCACGATCGCGGCGAGATCGGCGCCGGTGGCGAAGAAGGTCTGACCGACAGCACCGCCCGACGCGAGCTGGAGGCGGCCCTCCGCCCGCGTCGTGCCGGCGTAGAGCAGCGTCCAGCCGTCGGGCTTGCTGAGATCGGGCTCGCCGGTCTCATCGACCATCGTGAGATTGGGGCTGTAATACGGATCGTTCGGCAGGACCTGGCGCCAGCGCCGCATCATGAGCCAGACGTCCTCGGAAACGGCGCGCGTGCCCCGCGTCTGCGACTCGTAATGCCGCACGACCGCGTGCGGCGTGTAGACGACCAGGTATCCGCGCGCGCGCAACCGCAGACACAGATCGACGTCGTTGGAGTTCACCGGCAGGGCTTCGTCGAAGCCGCCGATCGCGTCGAAGACCTCCCGCCGCGCCATGAGGCACGCGGCCGTCACCGCGCTCACGTTGCGAACCACGGTCGGCATGGCGCGCCGGAAGCGTCCGGGATGACCCGCGATCCCGCCGATGCCGGTCGCGATGCCCGCGTGCTGGATGCGTCCGTCGCCATAGAGCAGCTTGGCGCCGACTGCCCCGACCTCGGGACGTTGTGCGTGCTCTTCGAGGGCCGTCAGCCAGAGAGGATCGGTCGGCTCCGTATCGTCGTTCAAAAAGAGCACGTACCGCCCGCGGCTCTCGCGTACCGCGTCGTTGTTCAGGCGGGCGAAGTTGAATGGACCGGGCGCCCGCAACACGCGGTGTCCGCTCGCGGCCAGGAGCTCGAGGGTCGCGGGGTCGCGGCTACCGTTGTCGACCAGGAGCACCTCGAAGTCGCCATGCTGCGTCCGTTCCAACGCGGCAAGACACCGCCTGAGGTTGCGGAACCCGTCGCGGGTCGGAATCACGATCGAGACCTTGGCGGGCGCAACGACCGCACGCCGCACACGGAAGATGCCGGCATCGACGCGCGCGACCGTCGCGGCGAGGCCGCGCCGCTCTACGGCGAGCTCGAGCGCCCGCCGCTCCGGGTCGCGCTCGCCTCCGAAGCGATCCTTCGGCATCGACACCGCCGCCTCGACGTGCGCGAGCACCCGCGGCACGTGGACGACGCGTACGGAGCCTTCGGTGCTTCGCAGGGCCAGGTCGTACCCGTGCGCTCCGTCGAGCTCGGCGCGAAACGGCAGAAGCCCCGCGAGCATCTCGCGCCGGAAGAACACGACACGCGGCCAGTACATCGTCGACAGCAGGAGATCCGGGGACCACCCCGGCAGGAATCGCGGCCCGTGACGGCGTCCATCGGCGTCGCGATGATCCTCGTCGCCGTAGAGCACGTCCGCGCCGGTCTCACGGAACGCGTCGACGGCGGCGCCGAGGGCGTCGGGCACGAGCGCGACCGCCGGTGGAAGGATCGCCACGACGTCGCCCCGCGCCGCCGCCACGAGCGCGTCGAGGGCCGAAGCTTCGCCGTCGTAGGGAGCAGGCTCGACGCGGATCCGGAGGTTGTCGCCGGCGGCGAGCGGCGGAGAGGTCGTGTCGCCCGTCCACGCTCCGACAACGGCGACGGCGAGGTCCCATCGGCGGTGTCGTTGCGCCGCCAACGACGCAATCGCGCGCTCGGACGCTGCGCGCTCGTCGTGCCGGACCAGCATGACGACGCTGACGAGGTCGGGGCCATCGACCGAGTCCTCGTGCGCACGATCGCTGCCCCGGACGTCGGCGTGGAAGCGATCTGCGAACGTCGCCCAGTCGTCATAGGCTTCCGAAGCGGGGTCGGATCCACCCAGGAGCCGGCGGACCAGACCGCGGAGGCGGCGCCACGCGGGCACGACGAAGCCTCGCTTGTACGGTCCATAGTGCGAGAGGAGCCGCCAACCGAGCGTCCGCTGGATCGCGTCGAGCTGCTGCTCACGCCGCACGAGGGCGGCATATGCGTCGGTGGCCGCCGCCGCGTCCCGTCCGCGCTCGGGTGGCGGTCGCATCATGGAAGGGGCCGCGGCTGCCTCCGGTCGCCCAATGGCGGGATTCCCGTCCGAGCGCTCACCGGCGCGTTTCTAGCGCGTTTCGCCGAGCGATCCAAAAGCGCCGGGGCGACCCGCGACCGGCGCGATCGGGATCAGATCCCGCCGCGCGACGGTCGCGAGCAGGGTGCGGCGGCGCCGTTCGTGACGGCCGCGAATCCCGCGGCGAGCACCTCGCACCGCTCGTCGCTCGGCCCGAGCCGATCGCACTCGCGCGCCTCGCACATGGCGACGCAGAAGACGAACGGCAGGCCGTCGTACGCGTCGCACATTCCCGCGCGCGTCTCGTCGGTTCCGAGGATTTCGGCATGCGCCGACGGGGCGGCGAACGCCGCCATCAGGGCCAGGGCGAGCATCATGGCGAGTGCGCGACGCATCTCCCGAGCGGACAGCAAACGCCGTGCCGACCACCCAGCAAGTGCGCATTGACCGCTCTTCGCGCGCGGTGTTAACGCTTTCGTCAGTCGTCAAATTCCCGCCACCCGTAGTCCACGGAGCTTCGCATGATGCGCCCCGCCGTTTCGCTGTTCACCGCCGCCCTCTTGGCCACGCTCGCGCCGCCGCCCTCGCACGCCCAGACCATCTATCGCTGGCTCGATGCCAAGAGTGGCGTGCACTATTCCAACGAACCGAGCCGTACGCCCGAGCATGCCTCGGCGGTCGAGCTCGCGCCGCTCGGAACCATCCAGATCCCGGTCCGCAAGCGGACACGACCCGGGAGGCGGCCCTCCGCGACGCCACCGCCGGCTGCTCCGTGCGGCCCGGCCGATCCCACGGGGCTGATGAGTGCGATCGGCGCGGGACTCGTCTCGGAACGACCCGACGAGCGACTCACGCTCCTGGTCGGGGGCGTACCGTTGACGACCAGCGCCGATGCGACCGTCACGACCCTGGTGACTCGCTGGGATCCCGACGAGCCGCAGGCGCACCTCAGCCAGTCGGCGATCGCCTACCCGGTCGGGTCCTCGTGCCCGACGGCACCGCCGCTCGTGCGCTACCCGACCAACGGGCGGCGCGAAGCCGCCTCGCGCGGCCTCTGTGACGATTATCGTCGCGCCTTCGCGCAGGTGGGTGTCGCAACGAGTCGGGACGCCGGTATCGCTCGTTCGTTCCGCGATATCGCGCGAAGCTTCCTCGACGTGCAGCTCGAGGGCAACGTCGCGATCGCGTCCGGCTTTCGCGCGGCGGTGGCGGACGGGATGCTACGGTCCGATGCCACCGTCCTCGCCCCGCACGTAACCGTCCCTCTCGATCCGTGGATCGTGAAGGCGCATGTGGCGCAAACCGAACGCTTGGCGAGCGAGTCCGATCACCTCGTCGATCAGCTCACCGTGGCACTCGAGGAGATCGACCGCGCTGCGCGCGCGACCGGCTGCTGGAACTGAACGGTCGGTTCAGTTCCAGACGCCGAGGTTCGTCGTCCGCAGAACCCGGCTGCATTCGGGGCAGGGGATGTCCTGGGCCATGCCTTCCAACAACTGCAACTGGCCCTGACATTCCTGGCACCGATGGGTGTCGAGCTTTGCCGCCAGATCGACGACCGAGAGGCGTTTACAGGTCGCGCACACTCCGAGCCCGCCCCAGAAGCGCGTACGACCCGCTCGACCCCAACCGACACGCAGGTCACCGGTCGTGAATCCGCATCCTTGGCAGTTGAACTCGACGATCGAACCCATGTCGCCTCCCGCGTGTCGGAATGTCGCGCACCGTACGTGCCGAGAAGTCGCCCGTCAAGGAAGGTTCACACGGCATTTCCATATCGACAAACCGGGTATGCATTGGTATACGAAACGACCGTTACCGCCCATGGCGCCGGCATTGTGCGACCCTTGCGGAGCGGCGGAAGGACACTGAGTGGCACGAGACGATCTCATTCAGATTCAGGGCAAAGTAGTCGAGGCGCTGGCTGGCGGACATTTCCGTGTCCAAGGCGACCAGGGCCACACCTTCCTCGCGCGGATCAGCGGCCGGCTGCGCCGCTTCCACATCAAGGTCGTTCCGGGTGACCGCGTGACGATCGCCGTATCACCCTACGACCTGACGCACGGCTTCATCGTCTACCGCAGCAGCTGATCCGCTAGCTGCCTCCTTCCCCCTCCCGCTCTCTCGCCACCCCTCGCAGTTTCGCGAGCGCCTTCCCCACGGTGCTCGTGTACCGTTGCTTGGTCCACGATTCCTTCGTTCGCATCCTGAGCCACCCGAGCTTCACGGCGTCCGGTTTATTGCCCATCTCGCCAGTCGCCGCCTCGACGGCTGCCCGCTCGTCGGCCGTCAGCGCGGCCAGAACCTCGGGACGCAGCCCCGCCGGGAGACCGGTCACAGTTCGCGCGGCTCCGGGCACGCGGCCATGAGTGGATCGAGCAACCGGTGTCCCAGGGCCTGCGTCAAGCGCCGCCGCACGGCCGAGACGGACCAGTCCATCTGTCGACATACGGAAGGGAAACTCAGAACGTGCGTCTCTGGGTCACTGAAAAAATATCGAACTGCCGTATCGCGCTGCCGCGTGTCGTGCCCGCGGAGATCATCGAACGCGGTGCTCACGACCGCGATCATCAGATGTTCGATGCCGGTCATCTTCTGAAAAGACCGGCGAGCCTCGAGCGCAGGCGGAAACGGCGGGATGGAGCTACGACCCATAGTCGTCATGCCTCCTCTTTCGAACTTCGATTGAACCGAAGATCGCAACCCAACTTCGCGTCGCCCACGACACGTCGGATGGGGAATCCGGGACGACCGCCAAGACCGACCGCCATATTACGCGCCAGCAAATACGAGAGTCAAACGCCCAGCGTTTTCTGTTGACACCTCCAGCCGTAGCGCACTATGTCTCGCGCCGTACCCAACCGGCCGGGAAAAATCGTGCTGCTCTATTCTGACGCGATCTCCGCGGTCGGTTCGTGCCTTTGGAGGAAAGATGGGCACCAAGTTGTATGTCGGGAACCTTCCGTTCAGCGTGACGTCTCAGGAACTCAGCGATTTGTTCTCACAAGCCGGTCAGGTCGTTTCGGCGAACATCATTACGGACCGCTTTTCGGGGCAATCTCGCGGATTCGGCTTCGTCGAGATGGCCGACGAGTCCTCGGCACAAACAGCCGTGGGCCAGTTCAACGACTACCAAATGAAGGGTCGCGGCTTGAAGGTGAACGAAGCTAAGCCCCGCGAGGGTGGCCGCGGCGGCGGTGGCGATCGGGGCGGTGGCGACCGCGGCAGCGGTCGTCGCTGGTAGCCTCTCCCTAACGTTTCGTACCGCTCCCGCTCCACATCCGCGGTCGAGCTTCCCGCGACTCGTTTTTCTGTCCCTTTCGAGTCGCTCCTTGTAGTTCGTCTCCCACGTGCCCCTGCCTCGTTTTGGCGCACCCGGGCTCACCCCTTTCATGGAGATGTCGCCGGCTCCGGCGCGCGGTTCGCGACGGTGAGCATCGGTGCCCTTTGCGCAGTGAAATCCTGGCTACGCCCCCATGAATCGGCACTGCGCGTACGCCTTTCGCTCCGGCACCTCGTGCCTCGACGCGCCCCGACCGCGGCGACACCTCGTGGACCCCTGGTCATGTTGCCCCGGGGCAACCTAACGAAACTTGACACCGCGACGCAGCTTGGGCTCTAAGGACGCGCCGCGAACCGCCCGGTCGCCGCCGGAGGAGCGTATACATGTTCGGTCTGTTTCAGCGCCCGAAGCTCGACGCGAGCTTCGCTGCCTCGGAAGCCCTCAGCAACGAGTTCACACGCGAGATCGACCTGGCTGGCCGATTGGCGCTGAAGAACGACGGGAGCGACGCCGACCTCACCGGGGTCGAGATGATGATAGTCGCCGGGTTTCGACGAATCCCCCTGACGGTTCCGGATCATTGGGTGACGTTCCGATTGGCGAAAGGTCAATCACGCGCCGACGACCTGCGCTGGAAGCTCACGCTCGACTCGCCGCTCCGAGCGCAAGCGGGCGAACTCTTCGTGAGCGCGCACGACCAGAAGCGGAAGACCTGGCAGTGGCGCTTACCATTCACGTTCGAGCTGCGCTGACGCTCCCATGCTGAAGATCGGCGATGTCGTCGTCACGATGTCCTATCCGGGAATCTTCACGGTCGTGGAGACCCACGGCGATGCGGTGACGATCTCGGACGGCGGCTCCCGGATACTGAAGGTCCAGGCATCGAACGTGCGCCGCGTAAAACGAGACGCCCCTACGGCGAGCTAGCGGGAACCGGCGAGAACGCTCCGCCCCGGGGAATCCCCGGGGCGCTCGCGTCGAGGACGAACGAACTGCCGGTGCCGCCTACTTCTTGGTGCCGAGAACGTGCTGCTTGAAGCTCTTCGCGACGGTGAACCCGACCTTCTTGCGTGCCGGGATCTTGATGGCCTCGCCGGTCTGAGGATTGCGGCCCATGCGCGCCTTCATCTGCCGCATGCGCCAACCTCCGAGATCCGGGATCTTCACCGTGTCGCCCTTCTTCACGCTCTTGCGGATGAGCTCCACGAGCGCGGAGAGGATTTCTTCCATCTGCTTCCGGGAGATGCCGGTCTCCTCCGCCAACTTCCCAACCAACTGTGTCTTCGTCATGTGCACTCCCCCTATGGTGTGGTGAAAAGACGGCGCACCCTAGGGCAGTCGTCGGGAAGCTGTCAAGCACGAACGGCGCTCTGAACCGCGATTTTCGCGGTCCAGAGCGCCATCGCCTGCGTTTCATCCGCTTGCGACGCGGCCCAGCGACGCACGAGGCAAGGCTCGCCGTGCGCCTCGTGGCGTTGACGCTCGCGGCGACGGTCGCTAGAGCACTCGCCGCATGTCGAACATCCTCTGCCCGTGGTGCGCTTGTCCCATCGCCGTCGATCGCGGCATCCGACGTCGTGGCGTGGTGTACTGTTGTCGGGGCTGCGCGTCCGGCACGCGATGCGAACGACCCGAGTGTCCGCGTCCGGTTCCCGGCGACGCAGGCCTTCCCGACGTCAGCTTGCCGGAGACGCGCGAACGCTGAAGCTCCGCGGGGCGGATCGTCGCGCACGCCTTTGCGCACTTCCGCCATCCACTATAGAAGTCCCGCGCATGCCTGACGAGCGGTTTCTGACTTCCGGCCGCCGACCGGGAGAGGACGAAATGACGAGCGTGAGTCGCGCCTTCGGCGACACGTTCGCGATGTCGCGTCTCACCGACGCGATCCAGTGGGCGCGCAAGTACTCCTTCTTCAGCTACCCGTTCGTCACCGCATGTTGCGGCATGGAGTACATGGCGGTCGCCGGCCCGCGCTTCGATCTCGATCGCTTCGGCGCGGCCCTTCCACGCTTCACGCCACGCCAGGCCGATCTGTTGATGGTCGTCGGCACGATCACCCACCGCCAGGCGCCCGTGTTGCAGCGCGTGTACCGCCAGATGGCCGAGCCGCGCTGGGTCATGTCGTTCGGCGCGTGTACGAGCTCCGGGGGGCCCTACAACAACTACGCCGTCGTGCAGGGCATCGATACGATCATCCCAGTCGACGTGTACGTTCCGGGTTGTCCGCCGCACCCGCAGGCGGTGCTGGACGGGCTCTTGAAGCTGCAGGAGCGGGTGCAGCGTGAGCGTCCGGGGATGCCGTACGAGGGCCGCCACGGCAGCGGACGTCCGATGCGAAGCTGACGGCTATGGCCAAGATCACCGTCGACGGCGTCGAGCTCGAGGTTCCGGACAACAGCATGTTGCTGCCGGTCCTCCTCGATCGCGGCATGCAGATTCCTCATTATTGTTACCACCCGAAGCTCTCGATCGACGGCAGTTGCCGCATGTGCCTGGTGAAGGTCGAAGGGCTGCCGAAGCTGACGATCTCCTGCAACACGCCGGTTCGCGACGGCATGGTCGTCGACACCCGGGGACCCGAGGTCACGAAAGCGCGCCAGGGCGTGCTCGAGCTCCTGCTCGTGAACCATCCGCTCGACTGCCCGATCTGCGACCAAGCGGGCGAGTGCTACCTCCAGGACTACGCCTTCGAGTACGGAACCCGAGCCGCGCGCACACAAGAACCGCGCCGCAAGCTGCTGAAGCGTGTCGATGTCGGACCGCGCGTAGTGCTCGATCAAGAGCGCTGCATCCTCTGCCGGCGCTGCATCCGCTTCTGCAAGGAGGTCACCGAGACGCGCGAGCTCGGGGTCTTCAATCTCGGCGACCGGTCGGTGGTCGATGTTTTTCCCGACGAGCCGCTCGCGAACGATTACTCGATCTGCACCGCCGACGTCTGTCCCGTGGGCGCGCTCCTCAGCAAGGACTTCCACCACAAGATGCGGGTGTGGTTCCTCGACGAGACCGAAAGCGTCTGCCCGAACTGCGCGAACGGCTGCAACATCAAGATCGGCGCCGCGCGCGGCCACGTACACCGCCTGCTTCCGCGCCGCAACGACGATGTCAACGAGACGTGGATGTGCGACACCGGCCGCCTCGGATATCGGTTCGTCAACGAGCACCGCCTGCGCGCGCCGCGCATACGTCGGGACGGGGTGCCGACGGACGCGTCGTGGACCGACGCGCTGGAAGCGGCGGCGACGTCGCTCGCTTCCCTCGTCCGCGCGCACGGACCGACGGCACTCGCCACCATCGTGTCGCCGCACTTGACGAACGAGGAGCTCTTCACGCTCCGTCAGCTGATGTCTGGCGGGCTACGCAGCGAGCAGGGCGACGTCGCGGTGATCGAAGGGCCCGCCGACGACTTCCTGATCAAGGCGGAGAAGGCGGCGAACGTCCGCGGCGCGCGCGACCTCGGCCTCGCGGCCGGCGGCGGCCACGCGACGCTCGCGGAGATCCGCACCGGCATCGAGGCGGGGACGATCCGCGCCCTCTTCGTAACGACCACGGACGTCTGGACCCTCTGGGGCGCCGACGCCGCGGCACTCCTCGATCGCCTCGAGACGGTGGTCGTCGTCGCCGCGAACGAGCACCCCTTGTTGGCGCACGCCGACGTCGTCCTGCCGGGAGCGACCTTCGCCGAGAAGAACGGAACCTTCACCAACCTCGCGGGGCGCGTCCAACGCATCCATCGAGCGCTCGATCCCGGCTCCGCGCCCACCGACGGCGAGATCTTCCTCCAGCTCGGTCGCCGGCTCGGAATGGAGATCGCTCCGGGCGTCTTCGACCCGCGCGCGGTGTTCACTGCGATCACGCGCCACCTGCCCGCGTACGGCGCGCTCGCCTGGGACACCCTCGGCGCGAACGGCGCGTCGACGGTGGCCGCCTGACATGGCCGGAACCGTCGTCACCGTCGAACGTCCGCCGCGCCCGCGCGTGATGGACACGCTCGGACCGCTCGCGATCGTACGCGGCCTCATCGTCACGGCCTCCCACTTCTTCCGCAACCTCATGGGCTTCGTCCGCGGCAAGCCGACGATCTTCACGGTGCAATATCCGGAGGAAGCCCAGAAGCTGGCGCCCGCGTTCCGCGGCATGCCCGTGCTGGTACAGATGCCCAACGGCAAAGAGCGCTGCGTCGCATGCGGGCTCTGCGAGTGGGCCTGCCCGGTGGACTGCATCACGATCTATCCGAGCGAGACCGAGGACGAGGTCGAGCGCTACCCGGCGGTCTTCGACATCGACATGTCACGCTGCATGTTCTGCGGCCTGTGCGAGGAGGCCTGCCCGGAGGAGGCCATCGTGATGAGTCAACGGGTCGCGATCGCAACCACGGAGTGGCGCGGCGCGGTCTGGCACAAGCGCGACCTTCTGACCCCGATGGCGGAGCTCGAGATCCGCCTGTCGCACATTCGTCGGGGGTACGAGCGAGCCGGCGCGCGCGTACCGGCGGTCGTCCGAGGGAAGGCGTGAGCACTCCCGACGATCTCCAGCATCCCGTCCTGATCAAGCTCCGCGCGCGCTTCGATGCCGACGTCCGGAGCGTGCACGCTTTCCGCGGGGACCTGACCGCCGAGATCGCGCCGGCGCGGCTCGTCGAGATCTGCCGGTACCTCCGTGACGACGTCGAGCTGGCGTTCGACTTCCTCGCAGACGTCACTGCGGTCGACTACATCGGCACCACTCCGCGCTTCGAAGTCGTCTACCACCTGAAATCGCTCACCCGCGGTCATCGCCTGCGGCTCAAAGCGCGCGTGTCCGAGGACGACCCCCGTATCGGCAGCCTCGTCGGCGTCTGGCGCGGCGCCGATTGGCTGGAGCGGGAGACCTGGGACATGTACGGCATCCGCTTCGACGGGCACCCGGATCTGCGGCGGATCTACCTCTACGAAGAGTTTGATGGTCATCCGCTCCGCAAGGACTATCCCAAGGAGCGACGCCAGCCGCTCGTCAGTCGGGCGGATCTCGACGCGCCGCAGGCGCGACGACAGGAGGAGCGCGATCGTGCGCGATACGGACGCTGGCACTGACGGGCACGCGATCTCGGACGATCTCCACGGCGAGCCGCTCGAGATCCAGATGGGACCGTCGCACCCGGCGACGCACGGAACGGTCCGCATCAACCTGAAGCTCGACGGCGAACGCATCATCGATGCCGACATCCAAGTCGGCTACCTGCACCGCGGCTACGAGAAGGAGTGTGAAAGCGGCGAGTGGTCGCAGGCGATTCCGTACACGGATCGCCTCAACTACGCGAGCCCGATGATCAACAACGTAGGGTACTGCCTCGCCGCCGAGAAGCTCCTCGGCGTCACCGTGCCCCCGCGCGGCCAGTTCATCCGCACGATCGCGAGCGAGATCTCGCGCCTGAGCGACCACTTCACGTGTCTCGGCGCGAGCGCCATGGAGCTCGCGGCCATGACGCCCTTCCTCTACGGCGTACAGGCGCGCGAGCACGTGTGGGACCTGCACGAAGCCCTGTGCGGCGCCCGCGTGACCACGAACTACGTTCGGATCGGCGGCCTACAAAGCGATCTCCCGCCCGGCTTCGTGGACCTCTGTCGCGGCAAGCTGAAAGCCGCGCTGGCGATCTTCGCCGACGTCGATCGATTGCTGACGCAGAATCCGATCTTTCGCGAACGCATGGAGGGGACGGGTCGTCTGCCCGCTGCGGACCTCATCGCCTATGGGGTGACGGGACCGTTGCTGCGCGCCGCGGGCGTCGGTTACGACGTCCGCAAGGCCGAGCCCTATCTCGTGTACGACCAGCTCGACTTCGACGTGCCCGTCGGCAGCAACGGCGACAATTACGACCGGTACCTGGTACGCGTGGAGGAAGTACACCAGAGCGCCCGCATCATCGAGCAGTGCCTCGACCGTCTGCCCGAAGGCCCCGTCGACGTCGACGATCCGCGCCTGCGTTGGCCGGCCAAGAGCAAGGTCTTCAATCGCATGGAAGAGCTGATCGATCAGTTCAAGCTCGTCACGGAGGGAATGCGTCCCCCCG
This sequence comes from Deltaproteobacteria bacterium, assembly GCA_020848745.1. Classification (NCBI taxonomy): domain Bacteria; kingdom Pseudomonadati; phylum Myxococcota; class Myxococcia; species Deltaproteobacteria bacterium. The sequence continues at coordinate 89,752 of JADLHM010000021.1, forward strand.
CCGGCGAAGTGTATCAGGCGGTCGAAGGCGCGAACGGCGAGCTCGGCTTCTATCTGGTCAGTAACGGCACCGGAAAGCCGTGGAAGTGCCGATGTCGGGCCCCCAGCTTCAGCAACACGCACGCGATGCGCGACATGGTCCGCGGGGCGCTGCTGGCCGACATCGTACCGACGTTCGACATGATCAACATGATCGGCGGTGAATGCGACCGATGAGTGAACCGAGCCACACGCTGTCCGATTCCGTGAAGCAGGCGATTCTCGCCGAGGTTCCGAAGTATCCGGAGCCGCGTTCGGCGTTGCTCATGGCGCTACATTTCGTTCAGGCCGAGATCGGGCACGTGCCTCTCGCCGTGCAACGCGAGATCGCGGCGCTGCTCGGCCTGCGGCCGATCGAAGTCCGCGAGGTCGTCACGTTCTATCCGATGTACCACGAGCATCCGGTCGGGAAGCGTAACATCCAGGTCTGTGTCAACATCGCGTGCGCGTTGGCCGGCGCCCGCAAGGTGGTGCGCGGACTCGAGGAGCGGCTGGGCGTGCGCGTCGGGGAGCGGACGCCCGACGGCGCGTACTCGATCGAGGAAGTGCAGTGTCTCGGCTCGTGCGGCACGGCGGTGTGCGTGCAGGTGAACAACGAACCTTTCATCGAGAACGTTCGACCCGATCGTGTCGACGACCTCCTACGGACGGTCGGCTGAGATGGCGGTCGAACGCTATCTCCTTCCGCCGGATGGCGCCGACTGGCGGTCCCTCGATGCTTACCGAAGGGCCGGAGGCTACGAGGCGGCGCAGCGCGCGCTCCAAGGGCTCGCCCCGGAGGCCGTGATCGAGGAGGTCAAGGCGTCGGGACTCCGCGGACGAGGGGGTGCCGGGTTCAGCACCGGACAGAAGTGGAGCTTCATGCCGAAGCCGGGCGGACCGAAGCCTACGTTCATCGCGTGCAACGGCGACGAGAGCGAGCCCGGCACCTTCAAGGACCGGCAGATCGTCGAGCGGAATCCCCATCTCCTCGTCGAGGGCCTCATCATCACCGCTCATGCGATCGGCGCACGCGCCGCGTACGTATACCTGCGCGGCGAGTACGTCACGGGTTTTCGGACGCTCGTCACTGCCGTCGATGAGGCGCGAGCAGCCGGGCTCCTCGGCTCACGACATTGTGGGATCGAGCGCGAGTTCGACGTCCACGTCATGCGCGGCGCCGGAGCGTACATCTGCGGCGAAGAGACCGGCATGATCGAGTCCGCCGAAGGCAAGAAGGGCCAGCCGCGCAAGCGGCCGCCGTTTCCCGCGGTATACGGTCTCTGGGGATGCCCGACGACGGTCAACAACGTCGAGACGATCTCGCAGGTTCCCGCGATCATCCGCAAAGGGGCGGCCTGGTTCAAGAGCATCGGCACTCCCACCAGTACCGGCAACACGCTCTACGGCATCAGCGGGCACGTGAACCGCCCCGGCGTATACGAGCTTCCGCTCGGAACTCCGCTCCGCGAGATCATCGAGGTCCACGCCGGCGGCGTACGCAACGGCAAGCGCCTGAAGGCGATCATCCCGGGCGGTGTCTCGATGCCCGTGCTCTCCGCCGAGCAAGTGGACGTGCGGATGGATCACGAGTCCCTGAAGCAGGCCGGCACGCTCCTCGGCACGGGCGGCATCGTGGTGATCGATGAGACGGCGTGTATGGTGCGGGCGGCGATCGTCATCGCGCGATTTTTTCGTCACGAGTCGTGCGGACAATGCACCCAATGCCGAGAGGGCACGGCGTGGCTCTACAAGCTGCTCCGGCGCATCGAGAGCGGGCAGGGAAGCCTCGCCGACCTCGAAACCATCGACCAAGTGGGCGGCTACATGGAGGGACAGACCATCTGCGCCTTGTCGGATGCGGCGGCATGGGCCGCCACCGGATTCCTGCGACGCTTCCGATCCGAGTTCGAGGCGCACGTCCATGGAAAAGGATGTCCGCTGCCGGAGAGTTTCGAGCCGTGAGCGTCCCCATCGTCAGTCGCAATCAGGTCGTGCAGATCTGGGGCACGCCGAACACGACGATCGGCAGCGTCAACGAACCGCGCGACATGGAAGAGCAGGGCCATCGCTTCAACGAAAAGTGGATCTACCGGCTGTCGCCGCGGAGCGCCGACGAACCCGCGGAGCGCGTCATCTACTGGATGCGATACGACTTCGTCGCAGCGTATCTGATCAGCAAGAACGGCAGGACCGACCAGGAGAGTCTGGCCCCAGTGGCCGCCGCCTATCGCGATCGGCGATATCACGCGCCCGGTCGCTGACCCGCCTCACCCCTTCTTGCGTCGCCGGCCCTTCGAGCGATGATAGCGGTCGAGGCCTTCGTTCAGCAGAGCGAGGATGACCTCGCGCTTCTTCGCCTTCAGGTCTTTCGCCAGTCGATCGATTCGCGTCGTGAGTTCCTTTGGCACGTAGAGCGCGAGAAGCTTGGTTTCGCCCTCTTTCTCACGTCCGTAGAGATCCTGCAGCCGCAAGTTGGCGTTCATTCGGCCTCCTGTCGCCAAGCATTCGCCCGTCCGCATATCGACCCGAACGCCCGTCTATCGTCGGAGTGTAGCGGCGGTCTAGTACGCAGACAAGGGTTCGGCAGTAGACGCGAGCATGCGTGATTGCACATGTATTCTCAGTTGCACGAACGACTCAGAAGCACTTATGAACATGATGCGACAACCGTATGACGGCCCGCATCGAGATCCACCTCGCTCGACGCCCGTCATCACGGTAACGACCGTCGCAATCGCACCGCCGGCCCACCGTGCGATCTGAGGCGACGTGGTGCCAGTGACCTGTTTTCACGTGCCCATTCGGACCGCCCGCAAGGGCATGCGCCTTGCTTGGAACCGTCGCATGCCCACCATGGTTTCCTTCGTCATCCCCGTCCGCAACGCCGTCGACACCATCGAAGAGGCCGTCGAACGCGTTCTCCATGCCGACCTCGGCCACGCGGATCTGCACCGCGAAATCATCGTCGTGGATGATGCCTCCGCGGACGGAACGGCGGAGCGTCTCCAGCATCTGGCGGCGCGTGGACTGGCGCGGGTGGGCTTCCATCCCGAGGCGATCGGGCAGGGCGCCGCCTTGTCGACGGCGCTCGCCATGGTGAGTGGAGACATCGTCGTCGTGGCGGATGCGACCTTGGCGTACGACCCTTCCGAGACGGGACGGCTCCTGGAACCCATTGCCTCCGGCGCAGCAGACGTGGTTTACGGCTCACGATACGTCGCCGCCAGCCGGCAGGTCCCCGCGTTGTGGGATCGCCTGGCGGACCAGCTGCTGACCGTCGTTTCGAACGGCCTCACGAACGTGTCGTTGACCGACGTCACGACGACTGCTCGGGCTTTTCGTGTCGACGTCGTCCGCGGTGCCGTGCTCCGCGCCGACGGATGCGCGATCGCGGGGGAGTTGGCCGCCCTCTTCACGACCCGGCAATGCCGGATCTTCGAGGTTCCCGTCTCGTACCGCACGGAGCGACGTACGCCCCGCAACGGCCGCTGGCTGCAGGGCCTCGCGCAGCTCACGATGATGGCCCGTTGCCGGCTGCGCAGCTGGCACCTCGAGGCGGTCGCGCCCCATCGGCCTCTCCCGGCCGCCATGCCGGTCGCGGCCCGTGGGGCGCGGCTGACGCGCCTCGTTCGTCCGGTCGATCTCATGCCGATGTCCCCGGCGACGACACGGCCGATGCTGCGCGCCAACTGAACGGTCAGGGCTCGAGACGCAGGGTTCCCTCGGCGAGATCCACCGAGAAGCGAAACTGCGTGAGGAAGTTGAGGCCGATGATCCCGATCAGGGGAGGCTCGACCGCGTCCATGACGACCGCGTGGACGCCGGTCAGCTTCGCGTCGTGCAGTTCGACGGCGTCGATCTCCACGAACGCAGCATCGATCTGACCGTTGGCGGTCGCGACCGGGATCCGCGTCCGCGGGCGGATCGGCAACCCGAGCTTGCGCGCCGTCCCGCGGGTGAGCACGCAATAGGATGCCCCCGTATCGACCAGCATCGGGCCGCGGACGGATCCATTCAGCATCCCGTCCACGATCAGGTGCTTGCGGTCACCGCTGAGCGGAATCGCGTGGCCGCCGGGGTGCGGCCGACTCGCCGCCGGCACCGACGCCACGTCGGAGCCTGCGGACGCCGTCGCCCGGTCGAGGCGCACGCGCTCGCCATCGTCGTATGGATCCGTCCGGCCAGGATGCGTCGCGAGGACCAGGGCCGCGACGGCCGCCGCCGCGCCGAGGGGTCGCGTGCGCATGGGATCAGGCGCCGGCCGCGTGACTCAACTGATGCTGCTCGAGGAGGATCTTGACCTTGCGCACCAGATCCGCCCCGCTGAAGGGCTTCGTGATGTAGTAGTCAGCCCCGAGCGCGAGTCCCTTCTCGATGTCGTCCTGCGTGGACTTCGCCGTCAGGAAGATCACCGGAACGTTGGCCGTACGCTCTTGGCTCTTCAGAACCTTGAAGACCGCGTATCCATCGACCTCCGGCATCATGATGTCGAGAATCACGAGATCGAAGTCGGCATGCGCGAGCACTTGAATGGCCTCGCGTCCGCCGAGGCACTTCGTCGGTCGCATCCCCTCGATGCGGAGCCGCGTCTCCACGAGCTCCGCGATCATCGGATGATCCTCCACGATGAGCACGCGCGCCCCCGCGTTACCCGCCCCGGCCTGTCGTTGCAGTTCCATGCGTCCCTCACTCATCTTCTAGCTCTGTGGCGCGAGGCCGAGAAGCTTCAATCCGCCGCATCACCGTCACGTAATTCGTCATGCGACGGCTCACGTGATCCCGTACTTGTCGAGCTTGCGATACAACGTGCGACGACTGAGCCCGAGCAGGCGCGCCGCTTCCATCCGCTTCCCGCCGGCGGCCTCCAGTGCCTTGCGAATCTGATCGCGCTCCGCCGCCTCGATGCTGAGGTCGAATTCCGGAGCCGCTGCGATCTCGGGGCCGATGCCGATCGCTGGCGCGAGCGCGACGGCCCCGACTCCGGACGTCGCGCCACCGAGGAACGGCGCCGGAAGGTGCTCCGCAAGAATGCTCGAGCCGCGCGCCACGATGAGTGCACGTTCCATCACGTTCAGCAGCTGCCGAATGTTCCCGGGCCACGCGTGCGAGCGGAACATCGCCAGAACGGGGGCCGACACCTCCACGACCTCGTCCTTGCCGAGGCGCCGCGCCAGCCGCTGCAGGAAGTGGCTGCACAGGAGATCGACGTCCTCGATGCGGGCCCGCAACGGCGGGAGCGTGATGGCGCCGACGTTCAGACGATAGTACAGATCTTCGCGGAACTCGCCGCGATCCACCATTGTGGCCAGATCGCGATTCGTGGCCGCGATGATGCGAATGTCGACACGCACCGGCTCCGGCGACCCGACGCGCTTGATTTCGCGATTCTCGATGACGCGCAGGAGCTTCGCCTGCACCGCCATCGGCAGCTCGCCGATCTCGTCGAGGAAGATGCTGCCGCCGTGCGCCGCTTCGAACAGCCCCTTGCGATCGCGATCGGCTCCGGTGAAGGCACCTCGCACGTGACCGAAGAGCTCGCTTTCGAGGAGCGTCGGGGCGAGCGTCGTGCAGTTGCAGAGGATGAACGGCTTGTCCTTGAGCGGGCTCAACTCGTGGAGAGCCCGCGCGACGAGTTCCTTGCCGGTGCCGCTCTCACCCGTGACGAGCGCCGTCGTCGGGTAGCGCGCCAGTCGCTCGATGAAGCTGAAGATCTCCAGCATCTGCTGGCTCCGCGCCACCATACCCTGGAACTCGACGCGCCCCTGCAGCTGCTGCTGGAGGATCTTGTTCTCGCGAGCGAGGCGACGCCGCTCGAAGACCACGTCCAGAATCCGCTCGAGACGCCGGAAGTCGATCGGCTTCTCGATGTAGTCCGTCGCCCCGGCCTGAATCGCTTCCACCGCGTCCTTCACGGACGAGTAGGCCGTCATGAGGACGAGCTGCACGTCGGGATCGTGCTCCTTGATGTGGTGCAGGAGCTCGATGCCGCTCATACCCGGCATCCGGACGTCGGAAAGGATGAGGTCGACCGGGATCTGCGTCATGAGGTCGAGCGCCGCAGACGCGCGATCCGCAGTCGTGACCGAGAAGTCACGCTCGGTCAGGAAGAGCTGTAGGATGCGACGAATGTCCGGATCGTCTTCGACGACCAGCACGCGATACTGATCATGCAACGCCATCCGTCCTCCCGATGCGCGACATCGGATGTCGGATTACGCAAAACGCATGCCAGGCGGTGAGCCACGATGGCACAGTCGCTGGGGAGGCCCAGCCCTCGACGCTATCGAGGGTTGTCGGTCGCGGCCGATCGAGCGCTCTCCCTGACAAGCGTCACGGCA
>JADLHM010000022.1 GCA_020848745.1 Deltaproteobacteria bacterium
CGCGGGCGAGGTCGCCGGCCTCGCGTCTGACTTCGCTTTCGTCGCACGCGCTGCTCATGCGCACCTCGCGGAGGGATCGGTGGGGTCACGGCCAGTTGGTCAAAGGCGCGGCGGCGGGTCAAGACGATGCCGGCGGCGTGGCGGTGATGGGTCACCATGCGAGCGACGGGCAGCGCTGGCCCGGACGCCACGGCGATGGCATGGTGCCGGCCATGCACCCCGGCACACACGCGGCGATCGATCCGAACCGGCCCGCGTACGTGATGGCGCCAGCGGGTGCGACCGGCGAGACCGTCACCTACGGGGCGCTCGATGCGGCGTCGAATCGGTTCGCGCATGCGCTCCGGCGGTTCGGGCTCGCGTTCCGCGACGGCATCGCCGTCTGCATGGAGAACTCGGCACGCTACTACGAAGCCGTCTGGGGCGCGCAGCGCTCGGGCCTCTACTATACGGCCGTCAGCACGCGCCTCACGCCCGGCGAGCTCGAGTACCTCCTGAACGACTGCGGCGCCAAGGTATTCGTCACGTCGAAGGCGCTGGCGCCGCTCGCCGAGGCCGTCCGCGACCGCATCCCGAACGTGACCCGCAAGCTCATGACGGACGGCACGATTCCCGGCTACGCGTCGTTCGAAGCGACGATCGCGGCCGAGCCGGCGACGCCGGTCGCGGACGAGCGCGAGGGGACGGACCTCCTCTATTCCTCCGGCACGACGGGGCGGCCAAAGGGCGTGAAGTTCCCGCTCCGCGGCGATCCGCTCGGAACGCCGAACGCGCTGCTCGCGCTCGTGACCGGCCTCTACGCGATGGGGCCCGAGACGCGCTACCTCTCGCCCGCGCCGCTCTACCACGCCGCGCCGCTCCGTTTTAACCTCGCCGTACAGCGTCTCGGCGGCACGTCGGTCATCATGGAGCACTTCGACGCCGAGGAGTTCCTGCGCCTGATCGAGCGGCACCGCATCACGCACACGCAGGTCGTGCCGACGATGTTCGTCCGCCTCCTGAAGCTGCCCGAGGAGGTGCGCCGGCGCTACGACGTGTCGAGCCTGACGCACGCGATCCACGCCGCCGCCCCCTGCCCCATCCCCGTGAAGGAGCAGATGATCGCGTGGTGGGGCCCGATCATCCACGAGTACTACGGCGGCACCGAGGGCAACGGACTCTGCGCGCTGAACTCGACGGAGTGGCTCGCGCACAAGGGGTCGGTCGGCCGGCCGCTTCTCGGCACGATCAGGATCCTCGACGACGACGGCGCCGAGCTGCCGCCCGGCGAAGCGGGCTCGATCTACTTCGCCGGCGGCAACTCCTTCGAGTACCTGCACGACGAGGAGAAGACGCGGGCGAGCCGGCGGCCGGACGGCGCGTCGACGCTCGGCGACATCGGCTACGTCGATGCCGACGGCTACCTCTACCTCACCGACCGCAAGGCCAACATGATCATCTCGGGCGGCGTGAACATCTACCCGCAGGAGGCCGAGAACCTGCTCGTCACGCACCCGAAGGTGCAGGACGTCGCCGTGTTCGGCGTTCCGAACGAGGACTTCGGCGAGGAGGTGAAGGCGGTCGTCCAGCCGGTCGACATGGCCGGCGCGGGTCCGGCTCTCGCCGAGGAGCTGATGGCGTTCTGCCGTCAGCACCTCTCGCACGTCAAATGCCCCCGCTCGATCGACTTCGAGGCCGAGCTGCCGCGGCATCCGACGGGCAAGCTCTACAAGCGGCTCCTCAAGGACCGCTACTGGCAGGGGCACGCGTCGCGGATCCTCTGATCCGCGCGAGCGCGACTTACCGTCCGCCCTTGCGGTCGTCGCGCCTGCGGATGAGCCCCTCCTGCGCGACCGACACGACCAGCACGCCGTCGCGCGTGTAGAGGCGACCCGTCGTGAAGCCGCGCGCGCCCGTCGCGATCGGGCTCTCCTGTGTGTAGAGCAGCCATTCGTCGGCGCGGAACGGGCGGTGGAACCACATCGCGTGATCGAGGCTCGCCATCTGCACGTTCGGGTCGAACCAGGGAATCGCGTGCGGCAGGGTCGCGGTGTCGATCAGCGTCATGTCGGACGCGTAGGCGACGATGCACTGGTGGAGCAGCAGCGGCTCGTCCGGCAGCGTGCCGTCGGCACGGATCCAGACCTGCTGATGCGGCGGGCGCGGCTCCGGCTGCAGGTAGTCCGGCGGGTTCACGTAGCGCATGTCGATCGGCCGGTCGCGTTGCAGCCACTTCTTGAGCTCGGGGTGCAGGTCCGGGCGCCCGAGATACGGGTCGATGCGTTGCCGGAACGTGAGGAGCGTCCCGGGGTCCGGCGACCCGGGCATCGCGGTCTGGTGCTCGATGCCATGCTCGGGCCGCTGGAACGACGCCGAGAGGTTGAAGATCGGCTGGCCGTGCTGGATGGCGGTCACGCGGCGGGTGGTGAAGCTCTTGCCGTCGCGCAGGCGCTCCACCTGATAGACGATCGGGATCGAGGGATCGCCGGGACGCAGGAAATACGAGTGCAGCGAATGGACGACGAGGCCGCTCTCGACCGTCCGTCCCGCGGCGACGAGCGCCTGGCCGGCGACCTGCCCCCCGAAGACGCGCACCCGGTCTTCCTTCGGCGTCCGGCCGCGGAAGAGGTTCAGCTCGAGCTCTTCGAGGTCGAGGATGGCAACCAGCTGGTCGAGAGCCGCTTGTCCGCCGGGCGCACGGTCGTTCATGGCGCGCGAGCCTACCGGAGGCCCTCCGCCCACGCCATCGCCGGTTGCCAACTTCGACGTCGCTCCGTACTCTCCGCCGTCATGGCGAAGAAGCGCGTCTACCGGGTCACGTTTCGGAACGATACCGAAGTCTACGAGGTCTACTGCCAGAAGGTCGGCCCGGCGGACATGTTCGGCTTCGTCGAGATCGAGGGCTTCCTCTTCGGCGAGCGGTCGAGCATCGTGGTGGACCCTTCCGAGGAGAAGCTCAAGCTCGAGTTCGCGGGCGTCGAGCACGCCCTCGTGCCGCTGCACGCGGTGATCCGCATCGACAGCGTCGACAAGAGCGGCAGCAGCAAGGTGCACGCGATCGGCTCGGGCGGCGGCAAGGTCGCGCCGCTGCCGACCACGATCTACTCGCCGGGGAAGCCCAAGGGCTGAACCCGGCCTCGGGCTACGCGCCGCGAAAGAACGTGAAGCGAGCCACGATGCCGGCGAGCAGACCGCCGACCGGCATCGTCAGCATCCGCGCATTCTCCCACGCCAGACGCTCCTCGAACATCCGCCCGACGACGTACCCGACGATCACTCCGACGAGGATCGCAAGTGAGCGCGACGCGCGGCTGCCGACGGGCCGGCGGGCGTCCGTCATCCGAGCAGCTGCAGGAGCCAGATCGCGTAGATCGCGACCTGGGCGATGAAGAAGAAGAACCGCACGTTGATCGCCATGATGCTGGTCGAGACGAGGTGCGTGACCGATTGGCCGATGCGCGCGTAGAGCACGCATGGCGCCAGCGGATCGAGCACCGCCAGCTTCCCGGCGATCGACGCCGCGAGCGCGATGGCCGCGAAGAGCGGCAGCGTCTCGTAGCAGTTGTCACGGGCGCGATTCAGACGCCGCCCGAAGGCCCCGACGTCGGAGCCGTCGGACGCGAAGGTGTTGGCGGCCTTCTTCCCGGAGAGCACGAGGCCGCTCCGGAAGATCCCGAGCGCGAACGTCAGCAGGAGATACCAGCCAGCGAAGCCCAGCAGTGCCGTAGCCGTCGGTGTCATGCAGTCGCCCTCCCCGGGCCGGCGCTTTAGCTGCTCGGGAAGAGCGACTCAATGATCCGCGACTACCCCTCGCGATCGCGCTTGCCGCCCCCGCGGTTGTCCCGGACGCCGCCGCCGCGCGGCTCGCCGGCGCCCCGCTCCACGCGCGGCGCATCCTGGCGCTGCTGGCGCGGAACTTCCATGCGCTCCGGGCGTGGGGCCTCCAGCCGTTGCGCGCGTGGGGCTTCCATGCGCGGCTGGCGTGGAGCTTCCCTGCGCTGCTCGCGTGGGGCTTCCATGCGCTGCTGGCGTGGGGCTTCCATGCGCTGCTGGCGTGGGGCCTCGATGCGCCGCTCGCGTGGCGGCTCAACGCGACGCCGTTCCGTGCGTGGCTGCTCGATGCGCTGGCGCTCCGCGCCGCGATCACGACCGCCGCCGTCGAACGCACGGGGCGGCGTGACCTCGCGCGGGCCCTCGTTCCGTGGACGGGACGCCTCGTTCCGCGGCTGACGGTCCGGCTGCTCCCCACGCGCCGGCGGCGCCGACTGCTGCATCCGCATGCCGTGCTCGGGCGCCTCGTTCCGCGGCATCCGCTCGGGCCGGCCGCTCCGCTCCACGCCGGTCTCGCGCGGCATGCGGGGCTGCTCGATGCGCCGGGTCGGCTCGTCATTGCCGCCGCGGGTTGGGCCGCCGCGCTCGCTCCGTTCGCCGACGCCGCGCTCGACCCCGCCCCGCGTCCGCTCCACCGCGCCGCGCTCCATGCCCCGGAGGACCGGCGGCGGCTCGTTCCGACCGCCGGTGCGCTCGAGACGATTCATCCCGCCGCTGCCACGCGGCGCCACGAGGCGCGGCGCGGACCGCCGCGCCGCCTCGGTCTCACGGATGAGCCCGCGCGAGCGCGGCAGCCGCGAGGGATCCTGCGGCGCACGCGTCCCGACGACCTGGCGGCTCTGAATGCGCTCGGGCGGACGCCGGCCCCGGCCCTCGCGCGGCACGAGGCTCTCCCGCACAGGGCGGATGCCGAGCTCGCCACGCACCGGCCGCATGTCGCGCACGCGATCGGGATCGACGCGCACGGTCTCGAGGCGACCGCGACCGAAGCGGTTGCCGTCGACGCCGACGACCGCGCGATGGCGGACGTTGTCGTAGCGGTCGATATTGTTCACGTTGACGATGGTCGTGTTGTTGACGACCGTGTTGTTGACGACGCGCGGCCCGCCCCAGCCGCCCCAGTAGGGACGACCGACGAAGCCGCGCGGCCCCCACCAGGGCACGACCGGCTCGCCCCAGCCGAGCGGAACCCAGCTCACGAACGGCGTACCGATGCCGATGGACACGCCGACGCCGCCGCCGCCGAAAAAGGCGACGAGGGCGGGCGAGTAGACCGGGCGCGCGACCACCGGACCGGGCGCCCAGCCCCAATAGCCGTCGACCCAGCACCAGCGACCGTAGTGGTACGGGGCCCAGCCCCACGGCGCGTCGTCGACCCAGGTCCATCCGTAGTAACCGTCCCACACCCAACGGCCGGTCGTGTACGGCGACCAGCCGGAGGCGACGCCGCGCGGCACCCACACCTGGCCGTAGGTCGGCGTCGGGCGCCAGTCGCCGTAGCGGTCGAGATCGTCGACACCGGCGACGTCGGACGAGACGTACCGGACGCTCTGCGGCTCGTCGGAGAGGCCCGCCGTGCGATCGTAGTTCCAGCGATCCCACGCGTCCTCGCCGGCGGGCGCCACGCGCGCGAGGTCGCCCGTGTCCGTGCCCCGCACGACCACGGTCTGGCCGCTGTCGACCTCGACCTCGACCTCGTCGCTGCCGCCGGCCGGGACCACGCGGGCGATGCCGCCGCGGCGGACGGTGAGGCGCGCCGACTGGTCGTCGACGTCGAATCGGTAGTACCCGGTGTGGGAGATCAGGAACGCGCCATTCGGCGTGTCGAGCTCGATCTCCTGGCCGTCCGGAATGCGGCGGAGATCGATCGCCGCGAAGCCGGCGGGCACCCGGAGCTGGAGATACCCGGTCTCCAGCGACTCGACGCCGAGCTGGGTCCCCGAACCGCCGCGCACGTAGGCGCGGGCGCCGATCTCGAGCTCGAAGTTGCCGCCGTCGCCGGCGTAGAGCGAGTCGCCCGCGCCGAGCGCCGTATTGACCTGCGCCGGCACCCAATCGTCGGCGCCCGGCCGCCAGTACGAGACCTCACCGTCCACGAACGAAAGCCGGGGGGGGGTGGCGCCGACCGCGCGTGCCTGCTGCGCGCGAACGTCCGGAACCCCGAGCGTCAGGGCCACCGCACATGAGAAGACGAGCAGACCCAGACTACGCCGTAATGCCATCGCGAAAGTTCCTCCTTTGGGAACGAAGCGCACCCTCCAACAAGGCGCGGCTCGGGAGGATGCGCTCGCGGCCGCAACTCGCCCACCTCCGCCGCGTTGGGCGCGGCGAAAGGAGGTTTTCACGACCATGAGGAAGACGACCATGCTGACCGTCACCGGAATCGTGCTCGCCATGCTGCTCGCGGTGGCCGTTCCCAAAGCATCGGCTGGTGTCGACATCGCGATCGGGATTCCGCTGCCGGGCATCGCGGTCTACGCGCCGGCGCCGCCCGTCTACTACCCGGCGCCACCCGCCTACTACTACCCGCAGGCTTACCACGCTCCTTCCTATTATTACGGGTACGGCCCGGCGTACGGCGGCGTCTACGTCGGCGGCTGGGGGAGGCGCCACTGGCACGGAGGCGGACATCGCTGGCATGGCGGCCACGGCCGCCACGGGCATCGCTGGTAGGTCTTCCCTCAGGGAACCATCGGCACGATCGCGCCCAGCACCGGCAAGTGTACGAAGCACCCTGTGACGGGACGACCGCGCGCCGCCGTGACGGCGGCCGCATACGCCGCGAGCTGCCCCGTGTAGGCGACGGCGCGGTGCGCGGCCTGCTCCGCCGTCCCCGGGAAGCTCTTGTGGTCGATCACGGCGAAGCCTCCGGAGTGCTCGATCACGAGGTCGGCGGTACCGCGTACGATCGTCCCGTCCGGCTGGCGGTGCTGAAGAGGCCATTCGCGATGCCAGACGGAGCCCGGGAAGCGCGCCTCGACCCACGCGCGTAGCCGATCGCTCGCGTCCAGCAGGTCGTCGGGTCGGAGCGCGGTCTCGACCCCCCACCGTTTCAGGAGCCCGTCGGCCATCTCGCGACGCTCGCGTTCGTCGAGCGTCGGGCGGTCGGCGGCGAGGAAGCCGTGCACGGCCTCCCCGAGGCGCTGCATGTCGGGCTTGCCGCCGAGCACCAGCCGCTCACCGCAGCGCTCGATCCCGAGCCTCGCCGCGTCGGCGGCGGGATCGATCGGAGTCCCGTCCTCGGCGAAACGGTCGGGGGGTTCCATCTCCGAGGGCACCAGGATCGCCGGCGGATGGGTGCGCGGACCGGCCGCGACATAGCCGACCCCGGGAGCGGCGTCGCGTGGCGCCGGACCGAGGAGCGCGACGTCGCGGACGCGCACCGTGACCGGGCGGCCCGCCCACGCGAGATCGGCCGTCGGCCCGTCCATCGGACTCGGCGCCTCGGCGAGCAGCGCCTTGCCCTTCGCGTCCCTCAGCTGCGCCACCATGCCGAAGGCGAGACAAGCCGGACGGCCGGCGAGCACGACCCGATCGCGGGCGCGCGTCCACCCGACGTAAAGCAGACGCATCGCCTGCCGCTCCTCGCGCTGGCGTGCCGCCTCCGTCTCCGGCGCCTCGCGCAGCCGCTGGTGGAACGGCGTCTTCTGCTGCATCGGGTGATACGGCTGCGGCCAGTAGCGCACCCATCGCTCGGCGAGGGGATCGGCGACGTCGAGCGCGGCGCGGTCGGCCACCACCTGCACCCCGAGGGCGGTGAAATACGGATCGCGATCGAGGTCGAAGAGCACCGTCACCGGCCACTCGAGACCCTTCGCGCTGTGCCAGGTGCTGACCACGACGGCGTCCTCCTGGGCGACGACGGCGCGCGCGTCGAGCCCCGACGCGGCCAGATCGACGAACGCGGCAACGAGCCCCGCCGGCGTGCAGCCGCGGCCGTCCGCGGCGCAGAGGCTCGCGTAGGTGACGGCGTGGGCGCGAAGCGCGTCGAGGTTCGCGAGGCGGAACGCCGCGTCGCCCCATTCGAGGCAACGCTCCCGTGCCTCGACGGCGTCGAGCACCGCGTCAAGAGCGGCGAGCGCCCCGGCATGCGGCGCCGCCGCCCGCGCCTCCGCCACGCGGCGCACGACCGCGAGCTCGGCGAACGCCTCGCGCGCGGGGCGCGCCACGAGGTCGGCGAGCCATCCATCGCCGGAGGCGGGATACGCGACAAGGCGCGCCAGCTCCGCCATGGCGAGCGTGTCCCGCGCATCGACGAAGAGCCGGAGTCCGGCGAGCACGAGAAGCGCCTCGGGCGTCGTCATGAGCCCGGCGCGTGCCAGCACCGCCCGCACGCCGAGCGCGGCGAGCTCGCGCGCGAGGCTCGCGCACGTCGCGTTCTGGTAGCAGAGGACGGCGACGTCGCCGGCACGCAACGGCCGGACGTCGCCGCTCGCGCGATCGCGGACGCGCACGTCGGAATCCGCGAGCAGGCTGCAGACGGCGGAGGCGAGATACGCCGCGTCCTGCAGCTGGTTCTTCGCGGGCAGGCGCCAGCGCTCGACCACGGGCCCGAGCCCGGGATCCTCCTCGGCCGCCGCCGCTTCGAGCCGGACGCGCGACTCCGGCACCCCGTGTCCCGCGAAGCTCTTCGCGAAGACATCGGACGTGAGCGCCACGAGGCCGGGCCGGCTGCGCCACGACGTCGCGAGCGTCTCGGGCTCGGCGCCGGCGAGGATCGACTCGACCGCGGCGTCCATGAGGGCCGGATCCGTTCCCCGGAAGCCGAAGATCGATTGCTTCTGATCGCCGACCCAGACGCTCCGCTTCGCGACCTCCGCGAGCCGCAGGAAGATCGCGAGCTGGAGCGGGCTCGTGTCCTGGAACTCGTCGACGAGCACGAGATCGATCTCGCCGGTGAGCCGCGCCCGGACGTCGGCGCGGTCGAGGAGCGTCAAGGCGAAGACCTCCTGGTCGGTGAAGTCGATGGCGCCCCAGGCGCGCTTGTAGTCTTCGTAGGCTCGCAGGGTCCGCGCCGCGATCGCGTACACGAGCTCACAGGAGGCGCGCAGGTCGGCCTGGAGATCGGGATGACGATCGTGTGCGCCAGCCGCCGCCACCAGCGGCGCCGCCGCGCGCTCCGACTTCTTGCCGGCGTCGAGATCCTGGAGACGGTACCAATCCGCCCAGCGGAGCGGCAGCCCGCGGCGCAGACGGCCGAGGCACCGCTCCGCCTTGTCGATCGCCTTCTGCGTCTTCTGGGTCGCGTCGACCTCGACGTTCACCTCGGAGAGGAAACGCGCGAGCGCGTCGGCCAGCGCCGCGTCGAGCGCGCGCCCGTCGACGGCCGGCGGCGCGAAGAGCGCGAGGAGCCCCGCGACGCTGCGCTCTGCGGTCCGCGCGAGATCGTCCGCGGCGACGCCGTTCGCACGCGCGAGCGTCACGATCCGTTGGACGTCCGCCTGCCACTCCCAGGTCTCGTCGAAACGCCGCTTCACGTCGGCGAGCCGCGCCGTCTCCCCGCCCGTGACGACGCGCGACATCGCCTGCCGGAGCGCGACCGTCGCAGCGCGCTCATCGATCACCCGGAGATCGGGAGCCAGACCGAGCTCGAACGCGAAGTCGCCGACGAGCCGGCCGCAGACCGCGTTCACCGTGCCGATGCGGGCCGCCCCGAGGCGGTGTGCCTCCTCGACGCGGCCCGCCTGCAGGAGGCGCGTCCGCGTTCGCTCCTTCAGCTCGGCGGCGGCGCGATTGGTGAAGGTGGTCGCGAGCACCGCATCGGGGCGCGCGCTGCCGTCCGCGATCGCGGCGTCGAGCACGCTCGCGAGCCGATACGTCTTCCCGCTGCCGGCGCTCGCGGAGATGATCTGGATGCGGGGCATTCAGACCGCTCCGAAGACGCGTCCGCAGAGCGTCCGCAGATCGCAATAGCCGCAGCGCGGTTGCAGGGTGAGGATGCCGTCGGCGATGGTGGCGGGCGCCTCCTTCTCGGCGGGATCGGTCATGGGGGCTTCGAGGACGCCGTCCGCGAGCGCAGCGCGCCGGCGGCGCCGCGCCTCCACGACGGCGTCCCAGGTGACCGTGATCGGCGGACCCTCGACCCGGTCGGCGTCGCGAAACACCGCACCGTCGGTCGTGAGCAGCCGCTGATCCCGGACGATGAAGTATCCGACCGGCGGCAGGCTCGACGCCCCGCCGTCGGCGACGAGATGCGCGTACGCGGCGAGCTGGTGCGCAGTGCCGGCGGCGAGCTGCTCGCGCCAGTGCGCCCCGCTCCACTTGAGGTCGATGACGGCGGTCGGCGGCCCGACCACCAGATCGGGGGTGCCGGCGAGGCGGCCCTCGCTGGTCTCGCGTTCGACGACGGTTTCGATGGCGCGGATGCCGAGCTTCGACGTCGTGAGCAGCCGCGTCAGCTCGCGCGCGGCGAACACGAGGATCGTGCGCGCGTCGGCGCGGGCCGCATCGAATCCCGGGAGGAAGAGCGGCGCCGCGATACGCGCGCCTTCGGCATCGAAGAGCGCTCCGGCGCGCGCCTGCGCGGCCTCCGGCGAGGTGAGGCCCTCGCCGAGCAGGCGCGCCAGCAGGAGATGCGTCAAGGTTCCGAGAAGCCGCTCGGTCGCGGGAAGCGCCGCCGTCTCGCCCGCCCACACGCCGCCCTGGTACGACACCGCCCACTTGAAGGAGCAGCCGAGCATCGTGGCGAGGCTCGACGGCGACTCGGCCGCGCGGTCGCGCAGCGCGCCGGCCGCGACGCTCCAGCCGCGACGCGGCTCGGGAAGCGGCCGGGCCGCGCGCCGCACGGCGGTAGGCGCCGCGACCGGCGTCGAACGGACGAGCTCCGTGAGCGAGGCGCCGGAGGCGAGCTCGGCCGCGAGTTCGTCCCAGAGCGGATGCGGATGGCGCTCCTCGCCGTCGGACGCGACCCGCGGGCAGACGAGGACGAGCGCCTCGGTCGCCTGCTGCAACGGCCGCCGCCAACGCGTCGCCGCCGCGACCGCGAGCTCTCCCGGGTCGGGCAGCACGACGCCGGCCGCGGCGAACGCCCGCCGTTCCGCGCCGGTCAGCGGCAACACGGGCATGGGCGGCACCGAGTCGAGATCGAAGCCCCACCACACGACACAGGCCGCGGGTCCGGCGACCGCACCCGGCGTGCGCACCGCCGCGACCCCCGCTTCGGCCGGGAACGCGAGGAGCGGCGCCTCGCCGTCGAGCGCCTCCTCGACGAAGCGCTCGAGCTCCGGCGCTTCGAGCCCGGCGAGCGCCGATGCGTCGACCAGCTCGCGGAGCGCGAGGCCGGCGCGCAGGAGCGCCGTCCACGCCGGCTGCCGATCGACCGCCGCGCGCGTCAGGCGCCCGCGCACCCAGACGTCGAGCACGTCGAGGCGGCGCCGCACCTCGGCGGCCGGGTACTTCCCGCCCCGCCGCACCCGCGCCGCGAAGATCGCGCGGAGCCTGGTATCGACCCGCGTGCGGTCGTCGGCCGACGCGATGGTCGCGAGCCCGTCCCGCAGCGCGTCCCGCCACGGATCGCTGTCGACGGCCGGCTGCTCGTGCAACGCGCGGGCGAGACGCCACGCGATGCCGCGCGGAACCGGACCTTCGACGAGCGTCAGGAGCTCGAGCGCGCGTTCGGGATCGGGAGGAGCCCAGCCGAGCGCCAAGATGAGCGGCAGGATCTGCATGAGCGCGTTGTCACGCGCGTGACGGGCGCTGCCGGTCGTCGGCAGGCCGTGGCGGCGGAGAGCGGCGTCGAGGACGGGATCGGGATGGACGACGACGGTGCCGTCCAGCGAGGGGCGGGCCGCAAGCCAGGCCGCGACCTCCTCCGCCGCCTGCAGCGGCCCGTGCGGCCGCAAAAGCTGGAGCGTCCCGTCGGCCTCCGGACGGAAGGAGAGGAGCTGCGCCCGCGCGAGGTCGCCGGCCGCGTCGGCCGGCGCGAGGACCGTCGTCGTCACGCGCGTCCCGCGTGCCGCGAGCCCGTCGACGACCGCCCGCCAGAGCGGCGGCAGATCGTCGGTCGGCTCGATCAGCACGAGCTCGTCGACGTCTCCCGCACGCCGCGCCAGCACGTCGGCGACGGCCGCGACGCGATCCGGAACGCCGGGAAGCGCGCCGCTCGTGAGATCCGCGAGGGCGGCGATGCGCCCCGCGCGCAGCCCCTCGCCGCGCCATCCCGCCATCCGGAGAGTGTCGCGCCACTCGAGCAGCATGCGCGCGGTCCCGAGCGGATCGACCTCGGCCGACGCGCTCCAGAACCCTTCGCGCGCCCGCAGCGCCGGCACCAGCGACGCCGCCCGCAGCGCGGCCGGCACGGGCGGCCCACCGAGCCCGAGCTGCGTCTCGAGCAGGTTCAGCAGGAACCGCGGCCCGGCCCACGCCTCGCCCGCGGAGGCATGACGGGCGGCGAGCGGACCGGGCCACGGCGTCGCATCGAAGGTGGGGTCGAAGAGGATGCGCACGCCGCAGTCTTTCCGCGGATGCGGCGCACCCGTCAACGCGGACTGTCAGCGGTCGTCAGTCGCGCCCGCGGAGCTCGAGGCCCTCGAACGTGCCCGGAGCGCGCCAGCTTTCGAGATACTGGAAGAACGCCGTCGCCCCGAGCGGGTAGCCCATCATGAAGTCGCGTCCGGCGACCGTCGGCTGCCCCTCGTTGTTGTAGTAGCCCGGCGTGCATTCGGTCGAGCCGAAGAACGTCCCCGGCCCCGACCGGAGGAGGTCCATCCACGCGTCCTCGGACTCCTTCGTGACCTCGACCTCGCGCGCGCCGGCGGCCTCTGCGCGCCGCACGATCATGGCGATCGTCTTCGCGGCCTCGAGGAGGTTGTGGGAGACGTTCGAGATCAGGTTCGCGCCGTGCCCGGGCTGCACGATGAAGAGATTCGGGAAGCCGTGCACGAACATGCCGTGCTTGGATCGCATGCCCTCGCGCCAGTAGTGCGAGAGCTTCAGGCCGCCGCGCCCGACCGGGTCGAAGCCCATCCGCCGGGTGTGCTCGGTGCCGAACTCGAAGCCGGACGCGTAGACGATGCAGTCGACCTCGTACTCGACGCCGCTTGCGACGACGCCCTTCTCGGTGACGCGCTCGACGCCCTTGCCGTCGGTGTCGACGAGCCGGGTGGCGGGGGCGTTGAAGGCTTGCAGATACTCGTCGTGGAAGCAGGGCCGCTTGCAGAGCTGGCGGTACCAGGCCTTCAGCTTCTCGGCGGTGGTCGGGTCCTTCACGATCGCATCGACGCGGGCGCGGATCTCGCTCATCTTCTCGAAGTCGCTGTCCTCGAAGGCCCGCAGCATGCCGTCGGGGGTCCACTCCTCGACCGGGAGCGTCATGATCCTGCTCCGCACGCGGCGCGCGATGTCGGTCCAGCCGTCTTGCGTCATGTCCTCTTCGGGAAGCATGCCCGTCTGGACGGCGCAGAAGTTGTCGAGCCAGCGCTGCTGCCAGCCGGGCTTCGCCATCTCGGCGAACCACTCGGGGTCGGTCGGACGGTTGTCGCGGACATCGACCGACGACGGCGTGCGTTGGAAGACGTAGAGCGTCTCGCAGGCCTTCGCGAGCTCGGGAACGCACTGCACCGCGGTCGCGCCGGTACCGATGATCGCGACGCGCTTGTCCGCGAGCTTCGTCATCGGCGCGCCCTCCGGGTCGCCGCCGGTATAGGCGTAGTCCCAGCGGCTCGTATGGAAGGAGTGGCCCCGGAAGGTCTCGATGCCCGGGATGCCCGGGAGCTTGGGAACGTGGAGGGGCCCCGTGCCCATGGAGACGAACCGCGCCGTGAAGGCGTCGCCGCGGTCGGTGCGAACGATCCACCGCGCACGCGGCTCGTCCCACTCGAGCTCGGTCACGCGGGTGTGGAAGAGCGCGTTCTCGTAGAGCCCGAACCGGCGGCCGATGCGCCGGCTGTGCTCGAGGATCTCCGGCCCGTGCGCGTACTTCTCGGTCGGCATGTGGCCCGTCTCCTCGAGGAGCGGCATGTAGATGAAGGACGTCGTGTCGCACTGGGCGCCGGGATAGCGGTTCCAGTACCAGGTGC
>JADLHM010000023.1 GCA_020848745.1 Deltaproteobacteria bacterium
CGGGATTCCCGTCAGGCTGTTACCTCGGTGTTACCTTGGAGAGTCGAATCGCTCGAGGTAACATCGCAACTGGCTGGAATGACAGCGCGCCCGGGGTGAATCGAACACCCAACCTACAGATTCGAAGTCTGCCGCTCTATCCAATTGAGCTACGGGCGCAGGCGTTGCAGGTGGAGTACTTAGCGCGAGTCCGAGTCCTGTGCCAACATGCAGGTCACCACACGCAAGCATCGACGTGCCGAGTGATCGCGTCGTCGCAGGTGACGAGCCTGGCTTCGAGCCGGCGGGCCTGCACGATCAGCATCCGGTCGAACGGATCGTCGTGGGGCAGGCTCAGGGATCCCGCCGCGACGGCGTCGTCCGCCTCGATGGCGACGGTCATGAAACCCCACTTCTTATGGAGCTCTTGGTGGCGGGCAAGGTAGCTGTCGACTCCGCTCAGTCGACCGCGCCGGCGCTTGATCGCGATCTCCCACAAGGATGCCGCCGAAACCGCCGTCGTATTCCGCGGACTCTCGATCACCCGTCGCGCGGCCCTGCCGAGCTCGGGCGCATCAGCCATCCACCAAAGGAGCGCGCAGGTATCGAGGAGGTACGCGCTCATCCCCAGTCCGTATCGTCCGAGCCGACAGGTCCGAGCACGTCACCCGAGATCTGCCCGCGGAACGCACCAGCTTTCCGCTCGACGGGTTCGACGATCGGGACGAGCCGCGCGTAGGGTTTCCCGGCTTTGGCGATGATGACCTCCTCCCCCTTGTGCGCACGCTCCAGCAACTCCGAGAACCGCGTCTTCGCTTCATGGATGTTCGCCCGTACGGCCATGCTCAGACACTTAGTCCACCGAGCGGGCTAAGTCCACGCAGCTTCGGCGAGCTCGCCGACGGCCGCAAGGGGTTGCGCCTCGAGTGCGGCCTGGAATGCTCGTCGTTCCGGGATCCCGAGCACCCTCACGAGATCCGACGCGCGCGGGAGCGCGCGAGAGCTCTTCGTACCGGGGCGCGGGCAGCGGCACGATCTTCACCGGATCGGTCTGCACGGCGGGCAGGAGGAGGCCGCTCAGGACCGCGATGATGCCCTGCTCGTCGCTGTCCGGCTGATAGCCGTCGAACACCTTCACGTGCGGCCCGGCGCCGGCGCCGGTGATGATCTGCGAAGGATTCGCTTGGTCCGGGTCACACGCGAACGCCGTGCGAGATGCCGCGACGCCGCCAGCCGCCGCCCTACTTCATCGCGGTCGCTTCGATCTCGACCATGAGAGCCGGGTGGAAGAGCCGGGCGACGCCGAGGAGCGTCGACGCGGGCCGGCAGCTCGCCTCGGCGAGGCGCATGAGCCCGCCGGCGGCGGCACCCTGCATGAAAGCGTCGATGTCGGTCGTGTAGTAGTTCAGGCGCACGACATCGGTGAGGTCGAAGCCGCCCGCGACGAGCACCGTCTCGAGGTTCGCGACGGCCTGCCGGAGCTGGGCGGCCATGTCGCCGGCGTGCAGCGGGGCGCCGTTGGCGTCCACCGAGGTTTGTCCCGAGCAGACGAGCGTGCGCTTCGCGGGGCCGAGCTCCATGGCCTGCACGAAACCCATCGCGTCCTGCCACGTCCACGGATTGATGATGCGTCGTTCCATGGGCGGGGAAACTAGGCGATCCGACGGGGCAAAGCCAGGCGGACCACGCGTTTTCCATGGCGCTCGCGCGCGCCGCGATCGGACCCGTCCGCCTCCGACGCCACCCTGCGTCATGGGACTGCCTCTCTTGACACCGTCATCCCTACCGGCGATTTTCCGCCCTCGTTCCGACACTCCCCCACACGAGGTTCGATCGATGCGCACTCTCCGATTGCTCGGCATGCTCACCCTTCTCACCGCGCTCGCTCCCGCGCCGGCACGCGCGGAGTTCGACTTCACCGTCGAGGTGCTTCCGTCGTCGTCGAAAGCCATCCGGATGGAGCGCACGGGCCCGGCTCGGGACTTCGTCCAGCGCGCGGCGGTCTACCTGCGCTACGTGCCGCTGAAGTCCGGGCAGCGCGTCTTTCCGGCCTTCATCAACACCCACAACTACCTCACGTGCGCCGACAAGCCCGAGAAGAAATGGTACCTCGAGAACGTGAGCCGCGTGGACTACGACAAGGGGACGGGAATCGCGGTCTACGGATTCTTCTTCAGCCGGCCGGAGTGCGACGGGCCGGTCTTCCATATGGAGGCGGTCACCACCGAATCCTGACGCCGAGCCGCCGCGCGGAGCGTCGTACCCTCAGCTTTGCACGACGCTCCAGGTGGTGCCGCCGGCTCCATCCTTCAGGACGACGCCGCGGGCCAGGAGCTCGTCGCGGATCGCGTCGCCGCGTTTGAAGTCCTTGGCCTTGCGCGCGGCCCCGCGCTCGGCGATCAGGCGCTCGATCTCGGCGGGCTCGATGCCGGCGCCGGCGAGATGGCGGCCCTTCTCGGCCTCGAGATAGCTCGCCGCCGGGTGGCGCAGCACGCCGAGGACGCCGCCGAGGCGAGCGAAATTGGCGTGGTGCTCGGCGATCGCCGGCGTCTGCGCGCCGGCGTCGAGCAGCCGGTTGATCTCGCGCACCTCGTCGAAGACGACGCCGAGGGCGCGCGCCGAGTTCAAGTCGTCGTCCATCGCCGCGACGAACTGCTCGTGGAAGGGCCGCACGCTCGCGGGCAACGACGCGACCTCGGGCGCGCGCTCGCCGCCGCGCGGCACGGTGACGTTGCCGCCGAGCTTCTCCTCGACCCGCGCCAGCGTCTCGTGGAGCCGCGCGCACGCGCGCTGCGCGTCGAGCAGCGACTGGTCGCTGAAGTCGACGGGACTCCGGTAGTGCGTCGAGACCAGGAACGAGCGCAGCGCCTCCGACGGCACGCGCTTCAGGATCTCCTCGATCGTCAGGAAGTTGCCGAGCGACTTCGACATCTTCTCTTCGTTGATCCGGACGAAGGCGTGGTGGATCCACCGCTTCACGAAGGGCGTGCCGGTCGCGCCCTCGGACTGCGCGATCTCGTTCTCGTGGTGCGGGAAGATCAGGTCCTCGCCGCCGCCATGGAGGTCGAAGGGCTGGCCGAGATACTTGGTCGACATCGCGGAGCACTCGAGGTGCCAGCCCGGCCGGCCCGGACCCCACGGGCTCTCCCAGAACGGCTCGCCCGGCTTCGCCGCCTTCCAGAGCGCGAAGTCGAGCCCCTCGCGCTTCCGCTCGCCGACCTCGACCCGCGCCCCGGCGATCAGCTCGTCGAGCTTCCGCTTCGAGAGCTTGCCGTAGTCCTTGATCTTGCCGACCGAGCAGTAGACGTCGCCCCCGGAGGCGTAGGCGATGCCGCGCTGCTCGAGCTTCGCGATCAGGTCGAGCATCTCCGGGATGTGGTCGGTCGCGCGCGGCTCGATGTCGGGCTGCAAGCAGCCGAGCGCGGCGACGTCGGCGCGGAAGGTCCCGATGTAGCGCGAGGCGAGCTCCTCGGACGGGATGGTCTCCTCGGCGGCGCGCTTGATGATCTTGTCGTCGATGTCGGTGATGTTGCGGACGAACTTCACGTCGTAGCCCGCGAAGCGGAGGTAGCGCACCATCGTGTCGAAGAAGACGAGCGAGCGCGCGTGGCCGACGTGGCAGCGGTCGTAGACGGTGACGCCGCAGACGTAGAGCCCGACCTTGCCCGGAACGAGCGGGCGCAGGGGCTCTTGCTTGCCGCTGAGCGTGTCGTGGAGGACGAGGGGCATTCGAGCCGTCGCGCTACTCGTCTTCCTCGCGGAGCTTCGCGAGCACCGAGAAGTCCTCGAGCGTCGTGGTGTCGCCGACGCTCTCCTTGCCGGCGGCGAGGTCGCGCAGGAGCCGCCGCATGATCTTGCCGCTCCGGGTCTTCGGGAGCGCGTCGGTGAAGCGGATGTCGTCGGGCTTCGCGAAGGCGCCGATCTCCTTGCCGACGTGCTCGCGGAGCTCTTTCTTCAGCGCGTCGTCGGCCTTGCTGCCGGCCGCGAGCGTCACGAACGCCGCGAGCGCCTCGCCCTTCAGGTCGTCGGGTCGGCCGACCACGGCGGCCTCGGTCACGCGCGGGTGCGAGACCAGCGCGCTCTCGATCTCCATCGTGCCGAGCCGATGGCCCGAGACGTTCACGACGTCGTCGATGCGGCCCATCACCCAGAAGTAGCCGTCCTCGTCGCGACGCGCGCCGTCGCCGGTGAAGTACATGCCGTCGATCTGGCTCCAGTACTGCTGGACGAAGCGCTCGTGGTCGCCCCACACCGTCCGCAGCATGCCGGGCCAGGGCTGCTTGATGACGAGGTAGCCGCCCTCGTTCGGCCCGACCGGCTTGCCCTCGCGGTTCACGACCTCGGGGACGATGCCGGGGAAGGGTTTCGTGCACGAGCCCGGTTTCGCGGGCACGGCGCCCGGAAGCGGCGTGATGAGGATGCCGCCGGTCTCGGTCTGCCACCAGGTGTCGACGACCGGGCAGCGCTCGCCGCCGATCACACGCCGGTACCAGGTCCAGGCCTCGGGGTTGATCGGCTCGCCGACGGTGCCGAGCAGGCGCAGGCTCGAGAGGTCGTGCCTCTGCGGCCACTCGTCGCCCCAGCGCGTGAAGGTCCGGATCGCCGTCGGCGCGGTGTACAGGATGTTGACCTTGTAGCGCTCGATGATGTCCCAGAAGCGGTCGGGCTGCGGCTGGTTCGGCGCGCCCTCGTACATGAACGTCGTGGCGCCGCTCGCGAGCGGGCCGTACACGACGTAGCTGTGCCCGGTCACCCAGCCGATGTCGGCGGTGCACCAGTAGATGTCCTCGTCCCTGAGGTCGAAGACGAGCTTCGTCGTGAGATAGACGTGCGCGAGGTAGCCCGCGGTCGAGTGCACGACGCCCTTCGGCTTCCCGGTGGTGCCGCTCGTGTAGAGGATGAAGAGCGGATGCTCGCTGTCGACCGGCTCGGCCTCGCAAACGGCCGGCACGCCCTCGACGAGCTCGTCCCACCAGAGGTCGCGGCGGCGATTCATCTTGACCGGCGTGCCGGTGCGCTTCACCACGACCACGCGCTCGATCGACGGGGTCTCCTCGACCGCCGCATCGACCGCGTCCTTCAGCGCCACGACGGCGCCGCGCCGCCAGCCGCCGTCGGCGGTGATGACGAAGCGCGCCTGCGCGTCGTTGATCCGGTCGCGAAGCGCCTCCGCGCTGAACCCGCCGAACACGACCGAGTGCGTGGCGCCGAGCCGCGCGCACGCGAGCATCGCGATCGCGGCCTCGGGGATCATGGGCAGATAGATGGCGACGCGATCGCCCTTGTGGACGCCGATGCGCTTCAGGGCGGCGGCGAAGCGGCACACCTCGGTGTGCAGCATCTGATACGTCAGCACCCGGGTGTCGCCGGGCTCGCCCTCCCAGACGATCGCCGCCTTGTTGCGTCGCGCGGTCGTGAGGTGCCGGTCGAGGCAGTTGGTCGAGAGGTTGATGCGTCCGCCGACGAACCACTTGGCGTCGGGGCAGTTCCACTCGAGGGTCTTGGTCGGCTCGGTGACCCAGCTGAGCTCCCGTCCCACCTCGGCCCAGAACGCCTCCGGATCCTGCGTCGACCGCCGGTAGAGGGCGTCGTACTCCTCGGCGCTCTTCACATGCGCCTGCGCCGCGAACGCGGGATCGCAGGTGAAGACGCGCTGCTCCTTGAGTACGGACTCGATGTCGGTGCCAGACGCCATGCAACGCCTCCGGAGGTGGGGTGCGAGCAGACTTCTCTGCCGCAAGCGCCGCTGTCAACCCTCGTTGCGCGCGCGGTAGTGGGTCAGTTCGATGGGGGGCGACGCGGGACGAAGCCGATCCGTCTTCGTCGCCGGCCCGGCGCGCCCGAACTCGCTCGCTCCGCTCGCTCAAACAGCGGGCGCGCTGATCGGGCCGGCTCCTCGCCGGATGCCTCGGCTCTCGTCCCGACGTCGCCCCCCATCGAACTGACCCACTACCGCGCGCGCCGACGGGGCGGACGACGCGGCTCACGCCATGGCGTCGGCGCACGTTGGTTGCCCTCGCCTACCACCATTGTTATGCGAGCCGCGTGGCGGCAGCGCGCGCGCGGCGACTCCTCGTCATCGTGGCGACGACGCTCGTGGTCGCGGCCGTCACGGCGGACGCGGCCGACGACGCGCCGATCGAGCCGGGCGCGGCCGCGCGCGCCGACCCGGCTCTGCCGCCGGCGTCCGACGCGCGGCCGCGCTCGGTGAACCTCTGGCCGCTCTTCCAGTACGAGTCCGATCCCGCCGCCCGCACGCGCCGCGTCCGGATCTTCGGCCCGCTCATCGAATACCGCTCCGACGCCGAGCGGCAGGCGTTCGCGGTGCGGCCGTTCGTCTCGATCGACCAGGCGCGCGTCGGCCACGACGACCACGTGAGCTTCCTCGGTCCGGTCCTGCGCTCGCACTGGGGGCAGACGGAGCAGGTCACGAGCGGCCTCGGCGGCCTCTTCACCTACCGCACCCGCACGAGCGCCGACGGGCTCACGCTCGAAGCGCAGGACGTGCGCCTCCGGCCGGTCTACTTCTACAGCTGGAAGAGCTCCGAGCCCGCCGGACGGATCGTCGGACGGATCTCGGTGATCCCGCTCTACGCGGACATCGACGACTTCCTCGGCTACGAGCGGGTCGAGATGGTCGCCTTCCCCGCGTACCTGCACGTGCAGCGGCCGTCGCTCGACCGTTACTACTATCCGTACCCGATCATCAGCCGCGACGGCCCCGAGGGGAGCGGCTACCGTCTCTGGCCGTTCCCGCTCCGCGACCGCCGGGGCCGCCGCGTCGAGCGCGGCGCGGCCGCGAATGCCGCCGACGCCGAGCGCGAGACCTACTTCCCCGTCATGCGCGACGAGCTCGAGGCGACCGCCCCGCCACCCGCGGCGGAGCCGTCCTAGCGCCGGCGCGACGCTCCGGAGCGGACGGCCCGCAGCGACTCAGCGCGGGATCACGCCGGCCGCGCGGAGCGCCGCGAGCGCGGCGTCGTCGATGCCCGCCTCGCGCAGCACCGCCTCGGTGTCCCCGCCGAGCGCGGGCGCCGGACGACGCGGGGCGCGCGGCGCGCCGCCGAAGCCGACCGGGCTCGCGACCGCGCGCTGCGTCCCGCCGTCACGGGTCGGCACGTCGACGAAGGCACCGGCGGCGAGCATCTGCGGATCGGCGGCCACCTCGTCGAGCGACTGCACCGGCGCCCACCAGACGCCCTCGCGATCGAAGCGCTCGGCCCACTCGGCGAGCGGCCGCGTCGCGAAGGTCCGATCGAGCTCCGCGATGAGCGCGCGGCATTCCCGCCGCCGCTCACGCGCGCTCGCGAAGCGCGGGTCGGCGAGCAGATCCTCACGCCCGACGCTCCGGGCGACGCCCGGGAAGTGGCGATCGGCCTCGAGCCCGATCAGCCAGAACCACCGGCCGCAGCCGGCGCGATAGGAGTTCACGAGCGGCGTCTCGACCTCGGTGCGAGGCACGGGCGCCTTGATCTTCCCGAATGCGAGCTGGATGCCGAGATCCCACCCGAGGCAGTAGGCGCCCGTGCGCAGGAGCGAGGTCTCGACGACCCGCCCGCGTCCCGACCGCACCCGCTCCAGGAGCGCCGCGAGGATGCCCGCGACGGTCGCGAGCGCGGTCACGTGGTCGCCGAAGCCGCCGCGGATCTGCGGCGGAGGCGCCCCATCCGGCGCCGGGGTCCGCGCGACGCCCGAGCGCGCCCAGAACGCGCCGACGTCGTAGCCGGGCCGGTCGCGCTCGGGACCGGTCTGGCCGTAGCCGGTGATGCCGGCGTACACGAGACGCGGGAAGCGCGCGGCGAGCGTCTCCGCGTCGAAGCCGAGGCGCGCGAGCGCGTCGGGCCGGAAGTTCGTCACGAAGACGT
Organism: Deltaproteobacteria bacterium; assembly: GCA_020848745.1. Lineage (NCBI taxonomy): Bacteria > Pseudomonadati > Myxococcota > Myxococcia > Deltaproteobacteria bacterium. The sequence goes on from JADLHM010000023.1 coordinate 7,845, forward strand.
CCGCGGCGGCGAGGAGCCGGTACGCCGCGTCGCGGCCCGCGGTGTCGCGTACGTCGAGCACGACGCTCCGCTTACCGCGGTTGTCGAGATCGAAGGGCGGATTGCGGTCGACCTTGCTGCCGGTCGCGAGCCGGAAGAAGGCGCGCATCGGGTCGCCGGCGGGCGGCTCGATCTTCACGACGTCCGCGCCCCAGTCGGCGAGAATGCCGGCCGCGGCCGGCCCAGCGACCCACAGACCCATTTCGATGACGCGCGTTCCGTCGAGCATGGTGGCCTCCGCGCGTGGACCCGACACCGATCGCGAGGGCGCGTCAAGCAGCACCGGCGGCGGGGTAGTGGGTCAGTTCGATGGGAGGCGACGCGGGACGAAGCCGATCCGTCTTCGTCGCCGGATGCCTCGGCTCTCGTCCCGACGTCGCCTCCCATCGAACTGACCCACTACCGGCGGCGGAGGGGCGCTACGCGCGCACGCGCAGGGTTGGCCGTATCCGACACCCGGGCCCGAAATGCGACGGGCCGGCCGCGTCTTTCAACGAGGCCGGCCCGTTCGTTACCGACTACCTGGGGCTCTACGCGACGGGCTCAGTCGCGTTCGCAGTCCCGCATGCAGTGGCGGAAGAGCCGCTGCGCCTTCCTGTTCGCCCGCTCGGTCTTGGCGCCGCGCTCGAGCATGGCGCGGTACTTCGCGTTCACCGTGACCTCGCACTGCTCGCCGCAGGTCGGCGCGGGGGCGATGCCGCAGCCGTCGAGGCACGTATCGAGGGCGGCCGTCGCCTCGGCGTCGCAGGTCGCCTCGTCGGTCCCGGCGGCGATGCACTGCGTCCGCTGCGCGGCGGCCGCGGCCTCGCAGTCGTTGGCGCACGTGTCCGGCGGGGGCGGCACGCAGCGCCTGGCGACGCACTCCTCGAGCACGCCGGCCCGCTTCTCGGCGCAGGCATCGGCGCCGCCGTCCTTCTTCAGACAACGCCGCTCGGCGCGCGCCGCCTTCTTGTCGCAGCGCTCCTCGCACGGAGGCGGCACGTCGCAGTGCATGGCGACGCAGCGCTCGAACACCTCGCGCGCGGCCGCCTTGCAGTCTTCCTCGGTGCCGCCCGCTTCGAGGCAGCGGCCGAGCGCGTCGCTCGCGTGGTCTTCGCAGCGCTCCTCGCACGACGGTTTCGGCGGCTCGCTGCCCTCGCAGTGCTCTTCGATGCAGTGGCGCGCCTTCTCCTCGACGCGCGCCTTGCACATCTCCTCGCTGCAGCCGTCCTCGATGCAGTCGTCGAGCTTCTCGCGCGCTTGGGCGGCGCACCGCTCGGGGCAGGTCGGCTCGGTCTCGGTGCACTGCTCGGCGATGCACGCCGCGCGCGCGACCTCGGCCGCCGCCACGCAGTCCTCCTGGGTGCCGCCGCCCGCAAGACACTCCTCGATCTGCGCCTCGGCGTTCGCCTGGCAGGTTTCCTCGCAGCTCGGCGCCGGCGCCGTGCAGCGCTCGTCGATGCACATCTGCAGCGCCTCGGCACGGAGCTGGCCGCAGAGGTCGGCGCTGTAGCCCTCCTCCAGGCAATGCGCCCGCGCCTCGTCGGCGCGGTGCTCGCACCGGTCCTCGCACGTGGGCTCGGGCTCCGGCTCGGGATCGTCGCACTCCTCCGCGATGCAGCGCGCGAGCTTCTCCTGCCGGAGCGCCGCGCAGTCCTCCTCGCCGCCGCCGTTCTCGAGGCACTGGTCGCGGTGGGCGTTGGCCGCGAGCTCGCACTGGTCGGGACACGACGGCTCGGGGGCCTCGCAGTGCTCGTCGATGCACGCGGCGACCGCCGCGACGGCGACCTCGACGCAGTCGGCCTCGCCGCCGCCTTCCTCGCGGCACGCCGCGAAGACGGAGGCGCCGTGGCTCTCGCACTCGGCGACGCATGCGGGATCTTGATCGCCGCCGAAGGTCGCGCGGGCGGGCGATGCCGCCGCGACCATTCCGAGAGCGAGCGATGCGATGAAGAGTGCCATGGAGCGCATGGGGGATCCTCCTCGAGAGCTCGGCCGAAGCCGTGAATTCGCGATCGACCGAAGGAGCAAGGGGCGTGCCCCCCGCGAACGGCCGGCGGCGCCGCGATTTGCCGACGCTCGCCGCCCGGGGGGTCGGGGCCGACCACGCAGACGCGCGTCGACCGCGTGACGCATCGCGAGCGCGATACGGCTCCGTCCACATGCGCGATGCGTTGCGCGACACGTGACGCTCCTCTACCTTGACGCCAACTCGCATGGCGCGTTCGTCGGATCACACGACCCACGGCACGAGCCGCTGACACCGGGCGCATGCAACGGGTCTTCGGAGCTCGCAGCGCGTGGACCCTGGCCGGCGAGCGCCAGGTGCCGATCAGGCGCGACCAACATGGCGTGCCGCACGTCTACGCGCAGGCCGAGGCCGACCTCTATCGCGGCATCGGCAACTGCCACGGCACCGACCGCGCCCTGCAGATGCTGCTCCTGCGCATCGTCGGCCAGGGGCGCGCCGCGGAGGTCCTCGACGGCAGCGACGACATGCTGCGCCTCGACCGCTTCTTCCGCCGGCTGAACCTCGCCGCGGGCGCCGACGAGGAGCTCGCGAAAGCGTCGCCCGAGCACCGCGCGCTCGCCCTCGCGTACTGCGAGGGCGTGAACGAGGCGCTCGCGGAGCGTACGCCATGGGAGCTCCGGCTCGTCGGCCACCGGCCGCTCCCATGGACGATGGCCGACCTCGTCCTGACCTCGCGCGTCGTCGGCTTCATCGGGCTCGCGCAGTCGCAAGGCGACATGGAGCACCTGCTCGTGGAGATGGTGCAGGCGGGGATCCCGCGCGCGCATCTCGACGAGCTCTTCCCGGGCCAGCTCGCCGGCCTCGACCTCGACCTGATCGCCCGTGTCACGCTCGGCGAACGGCTCGTCCCCGAGACGCTGCGCTGGGCGAACGTGCTGCCGCGCGCGGTCGCGTCCAACAACTGGGTGCTCGCGCCGAAGAAGACCAGGAGCGGCCGGGCGCTCCTCGCCAACGACCCGCACCTCGAGGTGAACCGCCTGCCGAACGTCTGGTACGAGATCGTCGTCGAGCTCGGCGAGCGCTTCTGCGTCGCCGCCACCATGCCGGGCCTGCCGTCGCTGCTGCTCGGGCGCACCAACGACCTCGCGTGGGGTGCGACCTACACCTTCCTCGACGGCATCGACTCGTGGATCGAGGACTGCCGCGACGGCCGCTACCGACGCGCCAGGAAGGGGCGCGACCGCTGGGTGCCCTTCCGCACCCGCGCCGAGACGATCCGCCGCAAGGGTAAGCCCGCGGTGACCATCACGTTCCACGAGAACGACCACGGCGTGCTCGACGGGGACCCGAGCGTACCGGGCCTCTACCTCGCGACGCGCTGGGCCTCGGGAAGCGGCACCGGCGCCGCGTCGCTGGCCGCGTCGTTCGCGATGCTGACGGCGCCCGACGTCGCCGCCGGCATGGAGCAGCTCGGCCGGCTCGAGCCGTCCTTCAACTGGGTGCTCGCCGACCGCCACGGCAACATCGGCTACCAGATGTCGGGCCGCATGCCGGTGCGGCGCGCGGGCTGGAGCGGGCTCGGTCCCGTCCCCGGCTGGGATCCCGAGAACGACTGGCAGGGCTTCGTCGCGCCGGAGGACCTGCCGCGCGCCTACAACCCGGAAGCGGGCTTCATCGCGACCGCGAACGACGACTTGAACCACCTCGGCAAGGCCCGCCCGATCAACCTGCCGATGGGGCCGTACCGCGCCGAGCGGATCGCCGCGCTCCTCGCGGCGCGCGACGACTGGACGCCCGCGGACGTCGCCGCGATGCAGATGGACGTGCTCTCGCCGCACGCCGAGCGCTTCCTGGCGATCCTCCGCCCGCTCCTGCCCGTCACGCCCGCCGCCGACGTCCTGCGCTCCTGGGACTGCCGCTACGACCCGGCGTCGGTCGGCGCGACGCTGTTCGAGCGCTTCTACCGCGGACTCGTGCGCGAGGTGTTCGGCGCCGTCTGCGGCGCCGAGGTCATGCGACACCTCGCCGGCGAGACCGCGATCCTCGCCGATTTCTACTACAACCTCGACCGCGTGCTCCTCGCGGAGACGAGCGTCTGGTTCGGCGGGGAGACCCGCGACGCGATCTACGCGCGGGTGATCGCGCGCTCGCTCGACGGACCGCTCACGACCTGGGGCAGCGAACAGCAGGTGATGATGAAGCACCTCGCGCTCGGCGGCCGGCTGCCGGTCTGGGCCGGGTTCGACCGCGGCCCGATCCCGCTCCGCGGCAACCGCGCCACGATCCACCAGGGGCAGGTCTACCGCTCGGGCGGTCGGGTCACGAGCTTCGCGCCGTCCTACCGGATGGTGACCGACTTCGCCGAGACCTGCACGCACACGAGCCTCGCCGGCGGTCCGTCGGACCGCCGCTTCTCGCCGTGGTACACGTCGGAGGTGGACGATTGGCTCGCGGGGCACTTCAAGACGCTGCGCCCGGGCCCGGCGCTCCCCCGATGATGGCCGAACCCGGAGCCTCCGAGGCCGCGCGCGACCCGGCGCCGGCGTCCGCGCTGCCGGTCCCCGTCGCCGCGTCGACGGCGCCCTCGGCGACGCGCACGGACCTCCAGCTCGGACGCCGCCTCGTGCACTGCGCGAACGGCTGCGCGATCGCGACCGCCTACGCGCTCATTTTCACCCACCAGCAGATCGTCCACACCTTCGGCTCGATCGCCTGCCTCGTGTACGTGCTCGACCGCGTCCGCATCCACTATCCGGAGCTCGTCGCACGCGCGCCCTGGATCAACCGCCTCCTCTTCCGGGCGGAGGAGGAGTTCAAGGAATCGGCGATGACGCCCTACGCGATCGCCATCCTGCTCACGCTCCTCACCTTCCCGAAGACCGTCGCGCTCGTCGCGATCTACACGCTCGCGATCGCCGACCCGCTGTCGGCGCTCGTCGGCATCACCTGGGGGCGGCACCGGGTCGTCGCGGGCAAGAGCCTCGAGGGATCGGGAGCCTTCTTCGCGGCGACCGCGCTGATCGCCGGCGCGGCGCTACACGTGGTACTCGCGCCGGCGGCCTGGACGCTCGTCGGCGCGGCGTTCGCGATCGGGCTCGCGGGCGCCCTCTTCGAGATGCTGCCCCTCCGCCTCGACGACAACCTGACGATCCCGCTCTTCGTCGGCTTCGCGACGTGGGGCGTGTGCGCGCTCTTCGGAATCGCGCCAGCGTAGCGGCGGATGCACGTCGTCTACATCCTCCGCTGCAACGACGGCACACTCTACACCGGCGCCGCCAAGGACCTCACGCGCCGCCTCGCGCAGCACGCCGCCGGCCGCGCGTCGCGCTACACGCGCGCCCGCCTGCCCGTCGAGCTCCTGTGGTCACGGCGTGTCCGCACCTGGGGCGACGCGCTCTCGACCGAGCACTGGATCAAGACCCTCACGCGCGAAGAGAAGCACGCCCTGGTCGCGGGCGCGCGCCTGCGCCGACCCCGCGGCGCATGAGCGGACCCGTCATCCTGTCGGTCCAGGGGATCGCCAAGGCCTACGGCGCGGCTCCCCTCTTCAGCGGTCTCTCGCTCGCGATCGCGGAAGGCGACCGCGTCGGCGTCGTCGGACCGAACGGCAGCGGCAAGTCGACGCTGCTCCGCATCCTCGCCGGGCTCGAGACGCCCGACGCGGGCACGCGCGCGCTCCGCCGGCTCGCGCGCGTCGGCTTCGTCGCCCAGGACCCGGGCTTCCCGGCCGGCGCGACCGTCGAGCAGGTCGTCGCCGAGGCGATCGCCGACGACGGCCCCGAGGACCACGGCGACGCCGCGCTCCGCGTCGCGAAGGCGGTGAGCCGCGCCGGCTTCGCGGACCCGACCGCGCCCGCCGACACCCTCTCGGGCGGGTGGCGGAAGCGCCTCGCGATCGTCCGCGCGCTCGCCCGCGAGCCCGACGTGCTCCTCCTCGACGAGCCGACGAACCACCTGGACGTCGAGGGCATCGTGTGGCTCGAGGCGCTGCTCCGCGCCGAGCCGCGGGCCTGTCTCCTCGTGAGCCACGACCGCTGGTTCCTCGAGAACGTCGCCGAGCGCATGATCGAGATCGACCGCATCCACCCGAGCGGGATCTTCGCGACGAGCGGCCGCTACAGCGACTTCCTCGAGCGCCGCGACGCCGCGCTCCGCGAGCAGGCGGCCTACCGCGACACGCTCGCGAACCGCGTGCGCGGCGAGATCGCCTGGCTGCGCCAGGGGGCCAAGGCGCGCACGACGAAGCAGCAGGCGCGCATCGCCGAGGCCGCGCGCCTGATCGGCGAGCTCGCGGCGGCCGACGACCGCGCCCGCGCCGCCAGACCCGGGATCGCGTTCACGGCGTCCGGACGGCAGACCCGCCGACTCGTCGTCGCGAGCCGCCTCGGCAAAGACCTCGGCGGCCGCACGATCGTCGGGAAGCTCGACCTCGTGCTCGGGCCGGGCGTGCGCCTCGGCCTCCTCGGCGCCAACGGCAGCGGCAAGTCGACACTCCTCGGCCTCCTCGCGAAGGCCATCGCACCCGACCGCGGCGCCGTCACCCACGCCGACGACCTCCGGGTCGTCCACTTCACGCAGGAACGCGCCGGGCTCGATCCCACCTGGCTGCTCCGGCGCGTGCTCGCGGGCGAAGCCGACACCGTGATCTACCGCGACCGCCCGGTGCACGTCGCGTCCTGGGCCAAGCGCTTCCTCTTCCAGACCGAGCAGCTCGGGCAACCGGTCGGCCGCCTCTCGGGGGGCGAACGGGCGCGCGTCCATATCGCCCGTCTCATGCTGCAGCCGGCCGACGTCCTTCTCCTCGACGAGCCCACCAACGACCTCGACATCCCGACGCTCGAGATCCTGGAGGAGAGCCTCCTCGAGTTTCCCGGCGCCATCGTGCTGGTGACGCACGACCGCTTCCTCCTCGACCGCGTCTCCTCCTCGCTCCTGGCGCTCGACGGCGCGGGCGGCGTCCAACCCTACGCCGACCTCGCGCAATGGCAGTCGGCGGTCGCCCGCACCGCCGCGGCCGCGAAGGCCGCCCGGCCGCGGCCGGCCACGCCGGCGCGCGCCCCCGCCGCGGCCAGGCGCCTCGGCTACCACGAGCAGCGCGAGTGGGAGGCGATGGAAGCGACGATCCTCGCCGCCGAGGCGGAGCTCGAGGCCCGCCGCGCCGCGCTCACCGACCCGGCGATCGCCGCCGACGCCGGCGAGCTCGCGCGCCGCCTGGCGGCGGCCGAGGCGGCGAGCACCGAGGTCGACCGGCTCTACGCGCGCTGGTCGGAGCTCGAGGCCAAGCGGGCCTGAGCGAACCCCGGCCGGCCGCCGGTTCGGGCCGGAGGCTCGGCTCCGCCGGGGCGGTGGGATCGCCTCCCCCGCTCGGGCCGGTGGGGCTCCGGGTCAGCGGCCGTGCAGCAGGACGCGGGGGCCGTCGGGGAAGGCAACGTCGATCTTCACGCTGTCGCGCTCGGCGACCACGACCCCGAGCCCGAAGGACGAGTGCTTGATGAGCTCGCCCGGAGCGAAGCGCTCGGTCGTGGCGTAGGCGCGGGCCTTGTCGCCCGTCCGCCCGCGCAACAACGTCTCGTATTCGCTACGGATTGGTGCGGAATCGACGGACTTCCTGGGGGCGCTCCGGCGCCCTCCGCCGGCCTTGGCCGGCTTGGCCGTGGCGCCCGGCGCGTCGGGGCGGTAGGCATGCTGGCCGCCGCAGGTGTTGCAGTGCACGCGGGTGATCTTGGTTCCCACCATCGCTTCGACGGTGTGCGCCAGGACGAGCTTGCACTTGGTGCACCAACTGTCGACGGTCGAGCCGGCCTTGATCTTCGGGCTTGGCATGTGGATCCGGCCGATAGCACGTCCGGGCCGGAAGATCGACCGCACCGGCCCGCCCCCCGCCGCTACGCGAATTCCCCCGGTTTCTGCTAGCACCCGCCCGTGCGCGCGCGGGGGTCGCTCCTGGTCGTGTGGTCGGCGGCGCTGGCGCTCGCCGGCGCGGCGCTCGCGCGGCTCGTCCCGGTCGTCCGCGACCAGCTGCGGGCGCCTTTCGACCTCATCTCCGAGGGCCCGCACATGTGCACCGTGAAGGCCCTGTGGGCGGGCTTCGACATCTACGCGCGCGGCTCGTTCCTCGACCTGCCCTTCTTCATGACGCCGTACACGCCCCTCTACCACGCGCTCGTCGCGGTGCTGCCGCAGGACCCCGCGAATCCATTCTTCACGGGCCGGCTCGTCGCGGCGGGCGCCATGGGGATCGCGGCGGCGGCGCTCCCGGCCATCGCGGCGCGCGGGCATCGCGCGACCGCCGTACTCGCGCTCGGCGTCTTCTTCCTGATCCACGCGGTCACCGGCAACACGGCCTACCTGCGCTCGGACGCGATGGCGCTCGCGTTTTCGGTCTGGGCCGTCGTGGCGGCGGCGCGCGCCCGCACGCGGGTCGGGGTCATCGCCTCGGCGGTGCTGGCCGCGCTCGGCGTCGCCGCGAAGCAGTCGTTCCTCGCCGCCGGGGTCGCGTGCTTCATCCACGTCGCCCGCCACCGGCCGCGCGATCTCGGCGCGTTCCTCGGCGCCGGGCTCGCCGTCGGGGCGGTGCTCGGCGCCGCGGCGACCGCGTGGTTCGGTACCGACTTCTGGTTTGCGGTCACGCTCCCCTTGAGCGACTACCCGCGCGACATCGAGAGCTACTGGGTGCACTGGGACATGATGCTCGCGCAGCCGCTCGTGCGCTTCGTGCTCGGCGCGGGCGCGGGCGCGACGATCGTCGCCCTCGTCCGCGACGGCCGGCGCGCCTGTGCGACGCCGTACCTCCCCTACGCCGGCGCCGCCTGGATCCTCCAGAACGGCGTCATGACCGGCATCGGCGCCGAGAACCACAACCTGATCGAGCCGATGCTGGCGACGCTCGTCTGGATCGTCGTCGTCGCGCAGGGCGACGGCACCCCCCTGCGCCTCGGCTGGGCGCGCGCCGCCGGCCTCACCGTGCTCGCCTGGTGCGTCGTGCTCGAACTCGGCAACCCGAACACGCGACTCTGGTCACATACCGACCCGGCGCACACCGCCCGCTACGTCCGCGAGCGCGCCTCGGCGCGTGACGCGCTCCGCGCGCTCGACGCCGAGCACGGCCGCCTCCTCAACCTCAAGAACTCGCAGATCCCGCACGACTTCGAGGGCGGCGAGATGAATCTGAATGACCTCTGGATGTACATCACGGTGCTCTGGAACAGCCGGCCGGAGACGGTCGGTCGCCTGCTGGCCGCGATCGAGGCGGAGCGCTTCGATGCCGTGATCGTGAGTCCGGGCGTCGTCAGGGTCGACCCCAACCCGGGCGACGCGCCCTGGCCGCGCATCTCGCGGGCGCTCTTCGAGCGCTACCGGGTCGCGTACCACGGTGGCGAGGTGAACCTCCTCACGCGGCGCAACGCGCGCGAGTAGCCGCCGGGGACGCCGGCCCCGCGCGCATCAGCGCTTCACGAACGCCCGGTTCCCGTACCGATCGAGCGACACGACGTCTTCCACCGGCTTCCGCATCGTCGGGCCGTAACGGCCCGTCGGCCAGCCCATCGGCACGACCGCAACCGGCGTCACCGTCCACGGGAGGCCGAGCGCCCAGCGCGCAAGCGTGCGGCTCCAGAGCGGCAGCGTGATGAGCGCAGCGCCGAGCCCGGCGGCGCGCGCCGCGAGCAGCAGGTTCTGCACCGACGGATAGATCGAGCCGTAGAAGCTGCTCACCGCGATCGACGGTAGGGGCGGCACCCAGGTGTTGAGGCACGCGACGACGACGACTGGGACGTCCTCGAAGTGATCGGCCTGCCACTGCACGGCGTCGATGATGCGCATCGTCTCGTCGTCGCCCTGGCGCCGGGCGAGGAAGCGCCCGATGCCGCCGTAGGCCGCCCACGCCGTGCGGTTCAGGCGTGCGAGCTTCGCCTTCACCTGGCGATCCTTCACGACCACGAACTCCCAGTTCTGGGCGTTCGAGCCGGTCGGCGCCTTCAACGCGAGCTCGATGCACTTGAGAATCAGCGCGTCGTCGACCGGGTCGGGCTTGAGGCGGCGGATCGCGCGCTGCGTCCGCATCGCGTCCTCGAGGGACATCGCAAAGGACGGTTCGGGCTGGGGTATCGCCATCACCAGGCTCAATTCTTCAACAACGGCTTCACTTCCTTCATGAAGCGCTCGGCCATCGACGTCCCGCTGCCGACGTCGGCGAGATCCTGGAACCAGAGGATGACGAGCTCGGCGCCGCGCTCGATGTAGTGGTTCAGCTCCTTCGCGATCGTCTCCGGCGTACCCGTGCACGACTCGTCGAGGAAGGTCTTGATGCGCTCCGGGCTGACGCCCGGCCAGCAGCGCGCGATGTGGGCCTGGCGCTCCTCGTCGTCGTTGAAGATGGCGCACGTGCGCTCGACCGAGATCCGCATGGTCTTCGGGTCGCGGCCGATGTCCTTGCAGTGCTGCATGAGGATCGGGAGCTTCTCGTCGAAGGCCGCCTGGCCGCGGTTGTGGTTCCAGCCCTCCGCGAGCTCGGCCACCATGCGGAGGCCCACCTTCGGACCCTGCGAGCCGATCCAGAGCGGCGGGTGCGGTCTCTGGAGCGGCTTCGGCTCGTTCACCGCGTTCTTGATCTGGAGGTACTTCCCCTGGACCGTCGCCTTCTCCTCGGTCCACATCGCCTTCAGGATGCGCGCCGTATCGGCCATGCGGTCGAGCCGCTCGCGGATCCGCGGGAAGGGATAGTCGTAGGCGTCGAACTCGTCCTGCTTCCAGCCGGCGCCGAGCCCGACGTCGACGCGCCCGCCGCTGATCACGTCGACGCACGCGCTCACCTTCGCGAGATAGCCGGGGTTGCGGTAGAGCGCGCAGGTCACGAGCTGGCCGAGGCGGATCGTCGAGGTCGCCTCCGCGAGCGCCGCCATGGTGGTCCAGCACTCGAAGGTCGGCTGGATCTCGGTCCGCGGCACGGTGTGGAAGTGATCGTAGAGCCAGAGCGAGTCGTAGCCGATCCCTTCCAGCGTCCGCGCGACGCTCTTCAGGCGCTGCCACTGCGCCGCGCCGCCCGCGATGCCGCGCATCTCGAGCCGCCATCCCTGGGGTGCGAACGTGCCGAACTGGACCATCGCGACGACCTCCGAGCGTGTGGTGGGTGCCCGGTGAAAGTGCGGGACGGCGACGCGAGAAGCAAGCGCAATGCGACCACTACTCGTAGCGTTGCGGAAGCCCGCAAAAGCGTGAACGATCGCGACTTGACGATGACGACAAGAGCACTCTACTCCCGAGGGGTGGCGCGCAGTTACCCGGTCGACGAGGCCAAGGCCAAGCTTGGCGAGATCCTCCGGCAGGTAAAGCGCGGCAGGAGCGTGGTGCTCTCCGAGCGCGGTCGCGACGTTGCTCGGATCGTCCCGATCGAGCCGCGCGGGGGTCTCGACGCCCGTTTGGCCGCGATGGAACGCGTCGGCGTGATCGTGCCCGCAACGAGCCCCCCGACGAGCATCCGCCCGATCGCTCGTCGGCGCGGTGCCCTCCGTCGGTTCCTGCGATCGCGCTCGTGACGACCGCATACGTCGACAGCTCCTTTTTTCTCGGTATCGCCTTCGACGAGGCACGCGGCTCCCACCTTCGTGATGTCCTCGCGCGCTACGAGCGGCTGGTCAGCTGTGACCTCCTCATCGCGGAGTGCCTATCCGCGGCACTGCGCGAATCGGTAGACGATGACGTCATCTTGGAGGCGTTACGTGGGATCGCGCTCGTACTGCCTTTTCGGTCACTTGCCAGTGAAATGCGGTCGACTTTGGAAAAAGGCCACCTGCGCGGCGCCGACCTTTGGCACCTCGCCTGCGCCCTCTTCGTGGCCGAGGACGAAACCGACCGCGTGGCCTTTCTCACCCGCGATGTTTCGCAGCGCCGCATCGCCCGGCGCCTCGGCTTCCCGACCCCGTAACGATGCCCACGCTCCACGTCGACGTCGCGTGCAAGAAGTGCGGCGGCCGGAAGCGTCTCGCGGTCGGCGATCCCGGCGCGAAGCCGCTCGAGGAGTTCGTGCACTACGTGGTGGAACGACTCTCCCACAAGCCGAGCTTCGAGTGCTTCGGCGGCCACCTCGAGCTCCGGCCGCCGCTCCCGGAGTTCTGGGAGATCGACTGGGGGACGCTCGGGCCGGCCTGAGCGCCCCGCACGTCCTCGCCACGGCGCGCCCGCACGCACCCGCATCCACCGCCGGCGCGGCCGCGGCCCTACCCCGCCATCGTCAAGCCGCCGCTCACCGAGAGCACCTGCCCCGTGATGAACCCCGCCGCCGGCGACGCGAAGAACGCGACGGCCTCGGCGATTTCCTCGGGCGTGCCGAGCCGGCGGAACGGGATCGCGTTCGTCATGCCGGCGACGATCTTCGCGCCGAGCGCGCTCGCGCCGACGTCCTGCAAGAGCGCGGTGTCGGTCGGGCCCGGGCAGATCACGTTCACCGGCACGCGCTCGCGCGCGAGCTCGCGCGCGAGCGACTTCGAGAAGGCGATGATGGCCCCCTTGCAGCCGGCGTAGACGGACTCGCCGAAGCTCCCGACACGCGCCGCGTCCGAGCCGATGCTGATGATGCGGCCCGCGTTGCCGGCGGCCGCGACGTCGGCGAGCGCGGCGTGCGTGCAGTGCAGCATGCCGAGGTAGTTGACGCCGATGATCTTCGCCCACGTCTCGGCGTCGCTCTCGGCGAACGGGCCGAAGACGTCCCACCCGACGTTGTTCACGAGCACGCGGGTCGGCCCGAGGCGCGCCTTCAGGTCCGCGAAGGCGCGGACGACCTGCGACTGGTCGGTCACGTCCGCCGTCACGGCCGAGGCGCGTCCGCCGGCCGCGGCGACGGCGTCGACCGTCGCGTCGGCGCCGGCACGGTCGCGGTCGAGGACGCCGATCGCGAAGCCGTCGCGCGCGAGCCGGAGCGCGAGCGCGCGCCCGATGCCGCCACCGCCGCCGGTGACGACGGCCACCGCCGGATCTTGGTTCGCCATACGGCGTGCGTGTCGCGCGTGCGGGGTTGCGAGTCAAGGCGGCCGTTGGCTACACCCGCGCCCATGCGCTCGACGATGCAGGATCACCCGCTCACCATCACCGATCTCTTCACCTACGGCCGCACCGTCCACGCGGACAGCACGGTCGCGACCCGCGACGAGCGGGGCACGCGCCGCGCGACCTTCGCCGCCGTCGCGGCGCGGGCCGAGCGGCTCGCGGCGGCGCTCGCGCGCCTCGGCGTCCGGCCCGGCGACCGCGTCGCGACCTTCGCCTGGAACTCGCAGGAGCACCTCGAAGCCTACTTCGCGATCCCGGCGATGGGCGCCGTGCTGCACACCCTCAACATCCGCCTCTTTCCCGAACAGCTCGTCTACGTCGCGAACCACGCCGAGGACCGCGTGGTCATCGTCGACGACTCGCTCGTACCGCTGCTCGCCAAGGTGCGGCCGCTCCTCGAGACCGTCGAGCACGTGATCGTCGTCGGCGACGGCGACGCGAGCGCGCTCGCCGCCGACGCGTTGCGCTACGAAGACCTGCTCGCGGCCGAGCGGCCGGGCTACGCCTGGCCGGAGATCGACGAGCGCCGCGCCGCCGCCATGTGCTACACGAGCGGCACGACGGGGAACCCGAAGGGCGTCGTCTACAGCCACCGCTCGACCTGGCTGCATTCGCTCGCGCTCACGAGCGGCGCCGCCTACGCACTCAACGACCGCGACCGCGCGCTCCTCGTCGTCCCGATGTTCCACGCCAACGCCTGGGGCCTCCCCTACGCGGCGTGGCAAGTGGGCGCCGACCTCGTGATGCCGGGCCGCCATCTCCAGGCCGCGCCGCTCGCGCGCCTGGTCACCGAGGAGCGGCCGACCGTCGCCGCCGCCGTGCCGACGATCTGGAACGACCTCCTGCGCCATGCCGAGGAGCACCCGGTCGACTTCTCGTCGCTGCGCGTCGTCATGTGCGGCGGCTCGGCGGTCCCGCGCGTGCTCATGGAGAAGTTCGAGGAGCGCCACGGCGTGCGCATCATCCAGGCCTGGGGCATGACCGAAACGAGCCCGCTGGCGGCGATCGCGGTGCCGCCGAAGGGCGTCCCGGCCGCCGAGGAGATGCCGTGGCGCGCCAAGACCGGCCGCGTCTGCCCGGGCGTCGCCCTCCGCATCGTCGACGACGCCGGCCAGCCGCTCCCGTGGGACGGCGCGACGGCGGGCGAGATCGAGGTGCGCGGCCCGTGGATCACCGGCGCCTACTACCGGGACCACGCGCCCGAGAAGTTCCACGACGGCTGGCTCCGCACCGGCGACGTCGGCACGGTCGACGCCAAGGGCTTCGTGCAGATCACCGATCGTGCGAAGGACGTCATCAAGTCGGGCGGCGAGTGGATCTCGTCGGTCGAGCTCGAGAACGAGATCATGGCGCATCCCGACGTGGTCGAGGCCGCGGTCATCGGCATCCCCGACGACCGCTGGCAGGAGCGGCCCCTCGCGTGCGTCGTCCTGCGCCCCGGCCGGGCGACCGCCGCCGCCGACCTGCACGCGTTCCTCGCCGGGCGCGTCGCCCGCTGGTGGCTCCCGGAGCGCTTCGCCTTCATCGCGGAGGTGCCCAAGACGAGCGTCGGCAAGTTCGACAAGAAGGTGCTACGCGCGCGCCACGCCGCGGGCGGGCTCGACGTCGTCGAGGTGGGACGGAGCTGAGGCGACGATGACGGTCGACGAGTTCACCCGGCTCGTGTGGCGCGGCGTCGACGACGCCCCGCCGGTGCTGACGCCGCCGCTCGGCTCGCCGCTGATCGCCGACCCGACCTTCCTCCTGCCCCACGAGACGCCCGACGGCCGCTGGCACCTCTTCGCGCACTCGATCTTCGGCGTGCACGGCTTCACGTCCGACGACGGCGTGCGCTGGTCGCGGCCGCGGCTCGCGGTGCGGCACGCGATGCGGCCCTACCTGCTGCGCGCCGAGGGCCTCTACCATCTCTTCTACGAGCGCTATCCGGTCTTCCGCCTACCGCTCGCGGCGATCCCGGGCATGCGCTGGCGGTCGTGGATCGAGCACCGCTCGTCGGCGGACCTTCGCCACTGGAGCCGGCCGGCCGTGGCGCTCGCGCCGAGCCTCGGATGGCACCGCGCGCAGGGGCGCGGCGCATCCGTCGGCAACCCGACGGTCGTCCGCGGCGAGCGCGGCTGGCGTCTGCACTACAGCGCCGGGCTCGTCCGCGTCCCCGATTGCGGTTTCGACGAGCCCCTGCACCTCGGGATCGCGCACGGCGAGACGATCGCCGGCCCGTACCTCTCCGAGCCGCGCCCGGTGCTGTCGCCGTCGCGCGCGGATCCGCGCGCCAACCTCGGCGCCGGCGCGATGCGGGTGCTGCGGCTCGCCGACGGATTCGTCGGCCTCCAGAACGGGATCGCCTGGGATGCGAGCGCGCGCCGCAGCTCGTCGGCGATCTCGGTCCGGCGCTCCGCCGATGGCCGCCGGTGGGAGTACGCGCATCCCGAGCCGATCGTCGCCCCCACGACCGGGTGGCGCGCGCGCTTCGTCTACGCCTGCGACGCGCGGCGCGCGGCGAACGGCCGCTGGCACCTCTACTTCAACGGACGCGACCGGGCGCCGCTCCTCGCCGGCCGCGAGGCGATCGGCTTCGTCGTCGCCGACCCCACCTGACCCGGACGCGCGCGCCGTTCAGCCCCGCGCGAGCGCGCTCCGGCCGCGCTCCATCCACGCCGCGCAGTCGGGCGGCAGCGTCTCGGCTACGCGGCGCGCGTACTCCGCGAGCTCCTCGGCGGTCAGCACGTCGCGCCAGCGGCCGTTCGTCCCCTTGAAGACGAAGCTCTTGAGGCCGCCCTTGAACACCATGTCGACGGCGCCCATCCGGGCCTCGCCTTCGCGCATGCGCTCGAACGTGCAGCGATCGACGACCTCCGGCCAGCTCGCCTCCGGTACGTCGGCGCCGATGAAAGCGGCGATGCGGCGCATCTCGCCCGCGAGGTCGGCCTTCAGGTCGTTGTAGTGCACGAGCAGGAGGTTCGGACGGTGGCGCTCCGCCCAGTACGTCGCCAGGTGCCGGAAGAAGAAGTCGTCGAGCTCGACCCAGCGCGCGAAGAAGCGGTGGACGTCGCCGTCCCAGGCGGGAAACTCGGGCAGGCCTTCGGCGGTGGCGTCGGCGTTCAGCGAGTCGCGCAGATGGTCCTGGAACTTCTCGACGTGGTTGCAGAGCGACATGAAGGCGTCGCGCCCGTCGCGCGCGACGAACACGTATCGCGCCTCGTCGAACCATGGGATCCCGTCGGCCGGGGTGTGCGTCTTCATGAAGCGCCGGTGCGTCTGCGCCGCGAGCATGGCGTGGAGCTCGGCCACGGGTATCACGCCCTTCATCTCGATCCACGGGCTGATCGCGAGCACGGGTCCGGGCGCGTCGTCCGTCGGCCAGAGGAGGCTCGCAACGATCGACTGCATCCAGGTGGTGCCGCACTTGGCGGGCGTACACACGAAGACGTCCCCGGCGCGGGGCACGAACCCGTCCCAGCGGGCGTTGTCGTCGACCACGGAAACGTAGCGTCGGCGCGCCATCGGCGTTGCCATCGCGCGCCGCCACCGCTCTGTCAACCCGGTGTGGTGTCGGGTCGGCGCCTCGGCCATCGTGGCCTCCGGAGGTGCGCCATGCTCACGCTCTTCGACAACGCCTTCAGCCCGTTCGCCCGCAAGGTCCGCATGGTACTCGAGCACAAGCGGATTCCGTTCGAGACCGTGGACGGCCTCGCGCCGGAGGGGCACGCGCGGCTCGCCGCCGTGAACCCGCGCGTCGAAGTCCCCGTGATCGTGGACGGCGACCTCGCCGTCGCAAACTCGCCGCACATCGTCGCGCATCTCGAGCACCGGCACCCGGCGCGGCCGGTCTATCCGGCCGACCCCGCGCTGCGCGCCACGGCGCTCGCCTGGGAGCGGATCGCCGACACCCTGGTCGATGCGATCGTCCACGACGTCTCGAACGGCGGCTTCGGCTTCACGCCCGGCACGCGCCCGCCGGGGCTCCTCGAAGCGGCGCGCGAGGACCTGGCGCCGATCTATGCCGACCTCGAACGCGCCCTCGCGGACCGCGACTTCCTCTGCGGCGACCTCTCGATCGCCGACCTCGCGCTCTTCCCGCACCTGACCGCGGTCCGCTTCCTCGACGTCGCCTTCGACGGCGAGACGCACCCGCGGCTCCTTGCCTGGTACAAGCGCCTGCGTCAGCTCGACGTCGGCCGCGCCGACCTCGACCGCACCCAAGCCTTCCTCCGCGACCTCGGACCGGACCTGCAGCGGCCGGCGCGGATCATGTGGCGCGGCGACCGCATCGAGTGGCTCCTCGCGCGAGGCTTCCACGCCTGGTTCTTCGCCGAGATCGAGGCCGGGCGCGTGGCGTGGCCGCGGCGCTGAGCGAACGCGGCGGGCCACGGCGCTTCGTCGCCGCGACCCGACGATCCCCACCCCACCGCGTGCGCTGTTGACTTGGCTCTGCACGGAGCATCTATGAGCCCCGTGCAGACGACCCAGCCGCTGTCTTCGGTCGAAGCGTTCGCTCTGGCGCTGACGGAAGCGAGTTCGCGACTGCCGCCGAGCGCCGACGCCAGCATCGCCGTCGCGCCGCCCGCGCCGCCCGCCGACGACCTCGCCGCGGCCGACTGACGCCGACAGCGATCCTGCCGGGCGCCATGTGGACCGCGGGCGCGGACGACGCGGCGCTCGTCGGCGTCGCCGGGTGGGCGAGCTTCGCGGCGGCGCGCCGGATCGCGGAGTGGGTCGCGCTCCCGCGCCAGGCGCCGGCCGCGCGCCTCAGTTGAGTAGGGTCTCGCGCAACCGGAAGTAGATCGCGCGGGCGATCCCGCAGCTCGTGCACGTCACGCGTGCGACCCGCAAGCGCGCGCCGTCGATCGTCTCCGCCGCGTGCTCGACGAGCCGGAAGCCCGCGCCGCAGAGCGGACAGCGCATCGCCTCCGCCATCACGTCGACGAGGGGCGGCGTGTCGACCTCGAGCGGCCGATCCGGCGCTCCTCCCGGCGCGCGCCGCGCGAGCCGCTCCAGGTCGCGGACGTGCTCACGCTGCGCGAGGCGCCGTGCCCGCTCCCGCTTGCCCATCGCGCTCGACTAGCGCGCATTTCTCATCAGGTCCACGTCGCGAGAGCGTCAAGCGTGCGCCAGATCGGGCCGCACGGAGCGCCGAGCGACGCAGGCGGACTCGACAGTCCGTCGAGGAGCGAGGCGCGAGTACGGCCCGGGATGGCGTGCGATTGACGCTCGCAGCAGGGACCTGGTGAGAAGTGCGGGCCAGCGCGCCGCCGCGGCGCACGCCACCACGCACGCCCTGCGCGGTCGCGCCGGCTCGCCTTGAGTAGCCGCGCCCGGTTTGACATCTTTCCGCGCGGTCCATGGATACCGAACACGAGCGCGAGCTCCGCGAGCGGCTCGAGCGCTTCCTCGCGCGCGAGCTCGGCGCCGACGGCGTGCGGATCGTCGCGCTGTCGCGCTCGACCGAAGGGTTCTCGCAGGAGACGTTCCGCTTCGACGCCGAGGTCGCGTGCGGCGGCGCGCGCCGCGTCGAGCGCTGGGTCGCGAAGCGCGCGCCGGTCGCCGGCCTCCTCGAGCCGTACGACCTCGAGCCCGAGTTCCGCGTCCTGCACGCGCTTTCCGACGACCCCTTCCCGTCGCCGCCGACGCCGTGGTTCACGCGCGATCCCGCCGTGCTCGAGCGGCCCTTCTACGTGATGCGCTGCCTCGCGGGCGAGGTGCCGATCCCGGCGCCTACCGCCGATGGGTGCGGTCCCTTCGACGATGACGAGCGCCGCGCCCTCGGTCCCGAGGTCGCACGCACGCTCGCGGCGCTGCACGCCGTCGACTGGCGGGCGCACGGCCTCGGCTTCCTCGGCGACCCGGGTTCCGGCCGCACCGCCGCGGCGCGCGAGCTCGCCCGGTGGGAAGCGCGCATCCGCGCGAGCGGCCTGCCCGCCGATCCCGCGCTCACCGCCGCGCTCGTCTGGCTGCGGGCGCACGTACCGTCGTGCGACGAGACCACGCTCGTGCACGGCGACTACCGGCTCGGCAACTTCCTCGTCGAGCGCGACGGCGCGCGCTCGCGGCTCACGGGCGTCCTCGACTGGGAGATGGTGCACCTCGGCGATCCGCTGGAGGATCTCGCGTGGTGCATGTCGCCGCTCTGGCGCGCCGGCACGGAATGGGCGTCGGCCCTGGTGCCGCCCGACGAGATGGCAGCGGCGTACGCCGCCGCGTCCGGCCGCGTCGTCGATCCGGAGCGCCTCCGCTTCTACGACGTGCTGACGCTCGTGAAGATGATCGCGATCATGCAGACCGGCATCCGCGCCTTCAACGACGGCCGCACCCGCGACCTCCGCATGGCGCTCTTCGACCATCAGCTGCCGTTTCTCCTGATCATCCTCGCCGTGACGCTCGACTTCTTCGGAGGAGGTGCCGACTGATGCGGATCGCCGCGGAACAGCTGATCGACGGCGTCGTGCAGACGCTCATCGACGCCGTGCTGCCGGACGTCGCGTCGCCGTTCGCGCGCGGCCAGCTCTACGCCGCGGTCGACGTGCTGCGGAACCTGCGCGACCGGGTCGAGCCGCGCGCCGATCAGGCCGAGGAGGAGAGCGCGTCGGCCGTCGCCGCGCTCGACCGCGCGCTCGCCGCGCTCGCCGACGCCGCGCCCGCGCTCGCCGACCGGCTCCGGGCGGCGCTCGCGGCGGCGCCCGCCGCGCCGCCGCCCGCGCGCGTCGCGGCCGTGCGCGCCGTGCTCGCCGACGCGCTCGAGGCGATCGCGACGCTCCCCGCCGACGTCGCGCGCGCCGCGCGCCGGCCGCTCGCCGAGCACCTCGGCGCGCAGGTGATGCGGGACGTCGCGCCGCTCAAGCCCTCCATGCTCGGCGAGATCTCGAGAGGATGACCCGATGCTGACCCGCCTCGACGACTATCCCCTGCACCAGACCGCCGAGCCGATCGCGCAGCCGGCGACCGGCGATCGCAATTTCTACGACCGCTACTTCTTCAACGGCTATACGCGCGCCGGCGACCTCTTCTTCGCGGCCGCGCTCGGGGTCTACCCGAACCGCCGCGTGATGGACGCGGCGTTCAGCGTCGTGAAGGACGGGCGGCAGTGGGTGGTGCGCGCGTCGCGCCTGGCGCCGTGCGAGCGCACCGAGACGGCGGTCGGTCCGATCACGGTCGAAGTCGTCGAGCCGCTGCGCGCGCTGCGCGTGCGGGTCGCCGAGAACCCGTACGGCATCGCCGCCGAGCTCACCTTCCGCGCCCGCACCGCGCCGATCGAGGAGCCGCGCTTCACCCACCGGGTCGCGGGGCGGCTGGTCATGGACTCGACCCGCCTCACGCAGTTCGGCGCGTGGGAAGGCACGCTCGCGGTCGACGGCACGCGCCGTCCGATCGGACCGACCGACGTGCTCGGCTGCCGCGACCGCTCGTGGGGCGTCCGCATCGTCGGCGAGCCCGAGGGCGGAGCGCCCGGCATGCCGCCGCAGTTCTACTGGCTCTGGGCGCCCATCCATTTCGACGACGTGTGCGTGCACTTCGACGTCAACGAGGACGGCGACGGCCGGCGCTGGCACGCGAACGGCAACCTCGCGCGCGTCGGCGACTTCGCGGCCGAGAGCGGCGTCGAGTACCTGACGGCGGTCGAGCAGCGGGTGCGCTGGCGTGCGGGCACGCGGCGCGCGGAGCGCGCGTCGATCGTGCTGACGCCGCACGGACGGCCGCCGGTCACGATCGAGCTCGATCCGCTCCTCACCTTCCAGATGCGCGGGCTCGGCTACCTCGATCCGGAATGGGGCCACGGCATGTGGAAGGGCGAGGAGGCCGTCGGCGGCGATGCCTGGACCCTCGCCGACCTCGACCCGCTCGCGCCGTGGCATCTCCACGTCCAGCAGGTGTGTCGCGCCCGCATGGGCGGCCGCGAAGGGATCGGCGTGCTCGAGCAGCTGGTGATCGGCCCACACGCGCCGTCCGGTTTCCGCTCCATCGTCGACGGCGCGCCGTGAAGCAGGCCCACGTCGTCCGGCCTCTTTCCGTACACCGCCGACGGCGGCGCGACCCGGGAGGTTGCCGATCGATCGGCGGGCATCGCTTTCGTGAACGAGCTCGAGGTCGCTCCGTAAGCATCGGGCGCGCGCCTTCCCGGCCCGCCATCCGGGCGCGCTGCGTTAGCCAAACGCGGCGCAGCGGTATAAGCCCGAGCGGACGATCATGAGTGCCCACGAAGAGGAAGATTTCGCGACGCTGTTCGCGGCGAGCGAAGCCCAGGCCGCCAAGACCGAGCGACGCGCCCGTACCGGCGACACCGTGCGCGGCCGCGTGATCGCCGTCGGCGCCGACACCGCGTTCGTCGCGATCGGCGCCAAGTCGGAGGCGGCGATCAACCTCGCCGAGTTCCGCGACCCCGAGAGCGGCGAGGTCCGGATCGCGGTCGGCGACCAGATCGAAGCGACCGTCACCGACGACGGCAGCCGCTCCGGATCGATCGTGCTCAAGAAGACGCTCGGCCGCGGCGGCCACGTACCCGGCGAGCTCGAGCAGGCGCTCGCGCACGGCATCGCCGTCGAAGGCACCGTCACCGGCGTGAACAAGGGCGGGTTCGACGTGCAGATCGTCGGCCAGCGCGCGTTCTGTCCCGCGTCGCAGATCGATCTCCGCCGCCGCGAGCCTGCCGAGTACGTCGGCCAGCGCCTGCAGTTCCGCCTCACCAAGATCGAGGGTGGCGGCCGCAACATCGTCGTCTCGCGCCGCCAGCTCCTCGAGGCGGAAGCCGCGAAGCTCGCCGAGACGACGTGGGAGCGCCTGCACGTCGGCGCGACCGTGCAGGGCACCGTGACGTCGCTCCGCGACTTCGGCGCCTTCGTCGATCTCGGCGGCGTCGAGGGGCTCGTCCACGTGAGCGAGCTCGGCTACGGCCGCGCCCGGCACCCGTCGGAGGTCCTGAAGGTCGGCGATACGGTCGAGGCCAAGGTGGTGAAGATCGAGCCGGACGCGAAGACGGGCCAGAAGCGCGTCGGTCTCTCGATCCGCGCGCTCGCCGTCGATCCGTGGACGACCGCCGCCGAGAAGTTCCCGGCCGGGGCGACGGTGCGCGGCACGGTGCGGAAGCTCGAGGCGTTCGGCGCGTTCGTCGAGCTCGCGCCCGGTGTCGACGGCCTCGCGCACGTCTCGCGGATCGTCGCCGATCGACGCATCTCGCACCCCAAGCAGGCGCTCGAGGTCGGGGCCGAGGTCGAGGTGACGGTGCTCTCGGTCGAGCCCGAGCAGCGCCGCATGTCGCTCTCGATGGTCGAAGGCGTGCGGCGCGCGCAGGAGGCGGCCGAGCACGCCGAGCGGCAGGAAGAGACGGCGGCGCTCGCGAAGGTGAACCAATCGCGGGGGCTCGGCACCTTCGGCGAGCTCCTGAAGCGCTCGCTCGACAAGCAGCGCTGAGGCGCGCTCAGCGGCCGCGGCGCCGCGGGCGCACCCGGCGACGCCTCACTCGAGCGCGGCGCGCGCCGCCTTCGGGTCGACGAACGGCGCGGCGCGGCCGGCCGCGACCTCGGCGGCCGTGAAGCGGGTATCCGCGTCGTTGCCGAAGTTCACGAAGATCCAATCGAGGAGCGCCGCGAGGCGGGCGTCGGAGAGCGGCGCGTTGGTGACCCCCGGGACGCGCAGCACGTAGGCCCGGCCGCCCGGCCTCGCGAGCAGGCGATCGATGCCGCGGAGCGAGGGCACGCGCGTCGAGCCCGAGCCGTCGAGCTCATGGCACCCGCCGCAGCTCAAGAGGTAGTCGTGCACCGCGACCGCGTCGGCGGCCGTCGCGGCGCGCGGAGCACCCGTGAACGTCGCCGCCAGCACCACGACGGCGAGCGCGGCTCGCCGCGTCGACCTCCGGGGCCGCCGTCTCACTTCTCCGGCTGACCTTCCTCGGCGAGGCCGATCACCAGCGCGGTCGAGCAATGGTAGACCTGCGTCGACGCGCCGGAGCACCAATTGATGTCGTTGCTGCGATACGGATGATAGACGGGCCGGTCGCCCTCGTTGCGGTTGCAGAAGCAGCGGCCGCAGAACCCGCGCCCGCAACAGTCGTTGTACCAGATCGCGTAGTCCTTCCCGTCGGCGGGATTGCGGCACGTGCCGATCCAGGTGATCGGCGCCATCTCGGTGCCGGGCGGACACGACGTCTGCGAGCCGCCGCAGCAGCTGCAGAGGAAGCCGTCGATCGCGCAGTGCCGCCAGTATTCGCAGCGGGTCGGGTCGCCTTCGGGACCGTCGACCTCGGCCGGGTGCGCCTGCCCTTCGGGAGCGGCCGCAAGCCCGCGCGCGATCGGGAGGAGCGGCAGCGCGACGCCGCCGACGACGACGGCGCCGAGCTTCGCGAGGAAACCGCGACGGTCGCTCCGGCGTGCGAGGCGCCGAGCGTAGCGTTCGAGGAGCGCGTCGAGTCCCGTCATGCCGTTCTCCGGACGTCGTGCTCTTGCAACCATTCCTGCATCGACGCAACCCCGAGCCGCGCCGCCTCGAAGAGGCTCTCGACGTGCTCGCGCGTGTTCACGAGCCCCTTGGCGAGGAGCACCCCGTCGCCGCCGATCAGGACCGCGTAGGGCAGCTTGCCGACCTGGTAGGCGAGCCCGAGGTCGGCCGAGACCACGTACGGGTGGTCGCCGAGCCCGGCGCGCGCGACGAAGGCCCGCTGCGCGTCGACGTCGCCGTCGCTCGCAAAGACGAGCCGGGTCGGCGGCGCGGCGCTCGCGGCGAGCGACCGCACGATCGGCAGCAGGGTCTTGCAGACCGGACACGTCGGCGAGACGAAGAAGAGGAGCGTGCGTCGCCCGGTCGGATCGGCGCCGCCGATCGCGACGGCGCGGCCGGCGAGGTCGGTCGCGGCGCGCGCCGGCGCGGCCTCACCGACCTTCGGACCGCCCGGCATGACGAGCGCACCGACCGGGAAGACGCGCTCGTGGAGCACGCCGATCTGCCGCACGAGCGCCGCGATCACCGCCGCGAGCGCCGCCACCGCGATCCAGAGGAGCACGTTCGAGACGAGAAGCGCCTCGGTCATCGCGGCGCCTCGGCCTGCGCGGCGCGCCGCGCGTCGACGGTCCGGACGCGCGCGGCGGCGGCCGCGAGCCCGTGCGCCGCCGTCCAGGCGCACGCCGCGACGACGACGACCCCGGCGACCGTCGGCGCGTCGAGCCAGCCGAGCGCGCGCGGCGCCGTCGGCCGGAGGGTCGCGAGCGCGGCGGCCGCCAGCAGCACGTTTCGCGCGACGAGCCCCTCCCCGATCGGTTGCGCCGCGCCGCCGACCCCGCACCCGCAGTCGATCGCCCGCCGTCCGCGCGCCAGGTTCACGCCGATCGCGAGCGCGTAGACGGCGAGGAGCGCGACGGTCGCGAGCGCCGCGCCGCGGGCGGCGCCGGGCACGAGCCAGGCACCCGCGGTCGCGAGCTCGAGCGCCGCGAGCGCGGCGCCCGCCGCCGGCACGACCCGCTCCGGCAGCACGCGATATCCCGCCAGCACCGCCGCGAAGCCCGAGCGATCGCGGAGCTTGTGCCAGGCGGCGCCCGCGAAGAGCAGCGCGAAGGCGGCGCGCGCGGCGAGCGTCACGGCCGGGTCGAGCATCGCGTCACGGGCCCGGAGGCACGACGAGCGTCGGGCCGGAGAAGCCGATCTCGTCGATCTCGCGCAGCAGGCGCCCCGAGAGTGCGTCGACGACGCCAAGCGCGCCGACCTCGTCGTGGCGCACGAAGAGCAGCGGGTGCGCGTCCTGCGTCACCGCGATCGAGTGGGCGCCCGGGTTCGGCGACACCTGGCGCAGCAGCCAGTCGCCCCAGCCGCCGCGCTCGAGCTCGAGGATCGGACGCGCGAAGGCCGGGAGCAGACCCGGCACCGCGATCTCCTGCACCCGCTTCCTCTGCTCGGAGTCGTAGACCCAGATGGCCGAGCCCGGGTCCTTGTGCGAGCCCGGGCCGCCCTGGTGCACGAGCGAATAGAGCCGGTGCGTCGCGCGGTGCAGCGCCAGGTGCTGAATGCCGCCGATCCGCCACCGCGCGCCGCGCTCGGCGTCGGTGAAGAGCGACCAGGGCGGCGCCGCGACGGGTTGCTCGCCGGAGAAGTCGACGGCGTGCAGCCGGCCCTCGAAGGACGCGAAGAGCCAGCGCGCACCGTCGCGCACACCCTTCTCGGTCAGCGGGTCCTGCACGGTGTCGAAGAACCTCTCGCTGCGCGTCGCGCGCTGCTTGTGGCCGCTCGCGTCGAGCTCGACCTCGATCGCGGTGCCGTTGCCGCAGAGGGTGCCGAACTGCCTCTCGCCGGTCGGGTAGACGAGCGCGCAGCCGCCGACCACGATCTCCTCGACGAACTGGCGCGCCTCGAGATCCACGACCGACACCGAGTTCGCCGGGTCCTGGTTGAACGCGACCAGGAAGCGCTCGTCGTCGAGCACGGCGGCGAGCTGATAGCCGTGGCCGATGCTCGCCGAGCGCGGCGGGATCTCGACCTCGCCGCGCACGGCCAGCGTCGCCGCGTCGTAGATCACGACGTAGTCCTTGCGCTCGCCGCGGTGGCCGCGGGCGTAGACCGGGTCGATCACGTAGATCTCGCCGCGCTTCGGCGAGAAGAGCGGCGCCGGACCGCTCAGGTTGATCGTGCCGTCGAGCGCTCCGAGCATCGTGGCCGTATCGCCGTCGAAGAGAACCGCGTGGCGCAGCAGGCGGTCGGGCACCCACACCCAGTGCGGGCTCGCCTGGGCGGGGAGCACGGCGACCCGGCCGTGCTCGTCGGGCTCCACGTCCGCGAACGCGACGGCGGCGCGGACGAGCACCGCCGCCAGCAGCGCGATTGCGATCCTGGAACGCCGTGCCGGCAACGCGCGCATCCTCGGGCGGCGGCTCGCTCGACCGCGCCCGGTCACGTCGACCGGCGGCGCGGCGAAGTCCTGGAAGCCTGGCACGCGCATCTCATCGCACCGCGACGGCGCAGAGGCAACCGACGCCGGCCGCTCGCCAACGGTCAGTATGCGACCTTGTCCGCGGTCACCCGCCAGCGCTCCAGCACCTCGCGGCCCGGAGCGACCAGCAGGCGTGCCGTCGGGATCCTGCGCGCGTCGAGATCGGCGGCGATCTCACGATAGATGAAGCGGTCGTCGAAGCCGGCGCGCTCGGCGTCGGCGCGGTCGGCGGCGAACCAGAGCCGGTCGAGGCGCGCCCAGTAGACGGCGCCGAGGCACATCGGGCACGGCTCGCAGCTCGCATAGACCTCGCAGCCGGCCAGCCGGAAGTCGCCGAGCGCGCGGCAGGCGTTCCGGATGGCGACGACCTCGGCGTGCGCCGTCGGATCGTTGCTCGTCGTCACCGCGTTCGCGCCTTCGCCGAGGATCACCCCGTCGCGCGCGACCACGGCGCCGAACGGCCCGCCCCGGCCGCTGCGCACGTTCTCGTCGGCGAGGGCGATCGCCCGCCGCATCAGCGCGGCGGGCGTCACGTCCGCATTCCGCGCTTCACGGCGCGATCCCGCCGAAGTCGAGGAGCTCGCGGCCCCGCGGCGTCTCGGCGTCGAGCAGCTGGCCGACCCGGCAGGCGTGGTGGCGGAGCAGGCACTCGCCGACGTCGCCGGCGGTCGCGAGCGGCGACACGCCGACGGCGCTGCAGTAGGTCGCGAGCGCCGTCTGCCCGAGACCGTCGGTGGCGAGAAGCTCCGTCTCGACGCCGTTGCAGGCCTTGGCGATCGCGGCGCGCGCCTTGGTGCCGGCGCCCTTCGGACCGTCGCCGATCTTGGCGGCGATGCCAGCGCACTTGCGGCGCGCGCCGGCGAGGCAGCCGGCGTCGCCCGGCTTCAGCTGCGCGCACTTGGTCATCGCCGCGACGCACTTCTGCAGGCCGCCGAGCCGGCTCGCCGCGAACTTCGCCGCGGCCTTCTGGACGGCGGACGCGCACTTCACGAGGAGCTTCGCGCGCGCCGGGTCGCCAACGCCCTGTCCGCCGCCGTTCGCGCCGGGATTCAGAAGGCAGCCGAAGCCGAAGAGCGAGACGCCCGCCGCCTGCAGCAGCTCGCGCGCCCGCGGGTTCTCGATCGAGACCATCTGCTCGGCCTGGCACTGATGCCGGCTGTGCACGCAGCGCGCCACGCCGTTCGCGTCGCGCGCCGTGATGAACGACGCCGCGCACGTGGCGCGCTCGTCGCCGTACCCGAGGCCGGCGGCGCTCTGGAGGTCGGCTTCGAGCATCGGCGGCTCCCCGCACGCCTTCTCGATCTTGTCCTCGAGCTTGCCCTCGAGGGCGGCGATCGTCGTGGAGACCTTCTGGCAGCCCGCGCTCGCCTTGCCGACGCAGCCCTGATCGCCGGGCTTGAGCTCGACGCAGGCGAGCATCTTCTGCAGACAGCCCTGGAGGAGCTTCCGCTCCTTCGCGACCAGCGCCTGGCCGCCCTTCGCGATCGCGCCCTGGCACTTGGCGGCGACCTTCGCCCGCGCCCGCGTCGCGACCCCGGCGCCCAACCCGTTGGCCCACGGGCGCTTGCAGTCGGGGTCGGCGCGGTCGACGATCGTGTCGCCGTCGTCGTCGCGGCAGTTGTCGCAGATCTCGACGCCAGGGACGTTGGTCGGCGCGACCGTCGGCGTCGCGCCGGGTCCGGGCGTCTTCTCGACGGTCGCCGTCGCGGCGGGCGTCGGCGTCGCCGACGCGGCCGGCGCCGGTCCGCCGCTCGCGGTCACGCAATTCGAGAACTCCGAGGTGTTGCCGAGCGAGTCGGTGGCGGTCGCGGTGACGACGTAGCCGTTCGGGATCGGCACCGGCAGGTTCACGGCGATCGCGCTGCCGTCGGCCGAACGGTCGGCCGCGCCGAGGAAGAACGCGCCTTCGCCGTTGCCGCCCACCGTGTCGCAGGCCGGGCTCGCGAAGAACTCCAGGCGATAGGGCTGCGCGCTCGCCGGGCCCTGCGTGAGCGCCTGCGCGTTCACGGTCGAGGTCATGGCGTCCGACGTCGCGCTCGTGAGCACCGGCCAGTTCAACAGGTCGTTGGCGCCGGAGTCGGCGTCGGTCGCGTCGTTCATCGTCACGCCGTCGCCGAAGGACGAGCTTCCGAGGTCGATGCCGCGGCCGCTGTTGGCGAAGATGCGGTTCGCCGAAATGCGGTTCTGGTTCGCGCGCAGCGTGCCGGTCGTGCACCCGGCGCACGTCGGCACGAAGTTCACGAGCACGCCCGGACCCGTGTTGTTCGCGACGAGATTCGGCGCGCCGTTCGCCGTGCCCCCGATGGTCGCGTCGAACACGTTGTCGAGGCGGAGGCCGGGGCCGCCGTTGCCGAGCGGCCGACCGACGGCGTCGACGCCGATCTGGTTCCCCTGCACCACGTGGCCGCCCGTCGACCGGTGCGCGGCGAAGTGGATCAGGATCCCGTAGTCGTTGCCCGCGATCAGGTTGCCGTTGCCGGGCGAGCCGACCACCGCGGCGTCGGCGTCGGAGATCGACACGCCGTAGCCGAAGCCCTCGTCGAACGCGCCGAGGCCCGCCGCGTCCGTTCCGACGAGGTTGCGGAGGATCGAGTTACCGTCGGCCGAGGCGCTGACCTCGAAGACGGTCACCTGGTTTCCGACGTTGCCCGCCACGACGTTGCCCGCACCCGGATCGGTACCGCCGACGGTGTTGTTCGCGCTGTTCAGGATGATGCCCTCGCGGTTCGGCAGCGCGTGGAAGCCCGCGGCGTCGATGCCCACGTAGTTGCCGGCGATCGTGTTGTTGGCGGCGGCCGAGCTGATGAAGGTGGCGATGCCTACGTCGAAGAAGAATTGCTCGCGGTTCCCGGAGACGACGTTCCGCGCCTGGGCCGTCGTGCCGCCGATCAGGTTGTTCGATCCGCTGATGATCGCGATGCCGTTCTGCCCGTTCGGCTTCGCCTGGAGGCCGGTCGCGTCGGTGCCGACGTAGTTCCCCTCGACGATCGAGTTGCTGGCGCCGGAAAGCATGATGCCGCACCCGCAGAAGCTTTCGCCGTTCTCGCGCAGCGCCGGCCACGCGCTGACGATCAGGCCGCGGACGACGTTGTTCGGCGCGGACAGGATCAGCGCGGTGCGGCCGTCGGAGAACGCCTCGCCGCTCAGCTCGACGACCGGCACGTCGACGAACCCCGGCTGCGTGCGGCCGTCGAGCGTGACGGGCGCCGTGATCACCGGGTACTCGCTGCCTTGCGGCGTGATCAGCCAGCTACCCGTCCCCGGCCGGAAGCCCGGATCGCTCGCCGGGATCGCGAACTCGATCGTGTCGAGGTCGGGCGTGGCGTTGGCGGCGACGATCGCTTCGCGGAGCGAGCACGACGCGTCGCACGCGCCGTTCTCGTCCGCGGTGGTCGTGACCACGAAGGTCGCGGCCGCGCGCGACAGCAGGACCTCCGGCGCCGGCAGGCCGGGCCGCAGCACCACCAGATCCGGCACCGCGTCGCGATTGAGGCGCATCGGCAGGACGGCGGCGGCGTCCGCCGGAGCGGTGAGCGCGAGCGGCGGCGCGGGACGCGCGAGCGCGCGCCGCACCTCCTGGCGCGTCCGGAATCCGCCGACGCCGCCGTCGGCGCTCGCCACCGCGAACGCCTCTGGAACGGCCGCCAGCGGCACCGACGCCGCGGGCGTCAGATGCGACGGCGCCAACGCCACCGCGCGCGCCCGCGCCGCCCCGACCGCCGCGGCGTCGAGGACGTCGGCTTCGACCACCGTCCCGTCGCCGATGCCGACCAGGAGCGCCGCCGTCCCGAGCGCGCGCTCGGCGACGATGTCCTTGAGGCCGTCGGCGTCGACGTCGACCGCCGTCAGGGCCGACACGCGCCCGTCCATCGAGGCCAGCACGCGCGGCGTCCCGAACGGCGATCCGGCGAGCGCGCGCGGCGCGCCCGGCGTCGGGTACACCGCCTCCGCGTCGCCCGGGTACGCGACGAGCGTCGTCGCGCCGCCCTCCGCGTAGGCGACGATCAGGTCCGGCATGCCGTCGGCGTCGAGGTCGGCCGACGCGAGCGCGGTCGGTGCGCCGGCGGCCGCGACGGCGAGCGGCACGACGTCGGGCGCGAGCGGCGCGGCGCTCGACGGTCTCGGGGCGACGAGAGCGGACAGTACGGCGAGGACGAACGATGGGAAGCGAAGAACGCGGGCCACGGCAGCTCCTCGGACGGCGAAAGTACGTCGTCCATAGGCGAAAACGCGGTGCCGCTTCAATCGCGCGCATGCTCTAGTGCAATGCCTAGGAGTCTGCGCCACGGATCGGTTTCGAGCGAGAACCGTGAGCCGCCGCGAGCGCAAGGAGCGCGACCCGACCGCGTATCTGTGCGATACGCCGAGGGTCGCGCGACGCCGTCGATCGCGGATGGATCGCGATTCGCAGCCGAAA
>JADLHM010000024.1 GCA_020848745.1 Deltaproteobacteria bacterium
CAGGAGGCGATGGACCTGGCGCTGGTCGCGCACGCGGCGACGCTCGAGGCGCGCATCCCGTTCCTGCACTTCTTCGACGGCTTTCGCACTTCGCACGAGGTCGCGAAGATCGCCGCGCTCGGCGTCGGCGACGTGCGCGCCATGCTCGACGACGCGCGGGTGCGCGAGCACCGCGCCCGGGCGCTCTCGCCCGACCATCCGGTGATCCGCGGCACGGCCCAGAACCCCGACGTCTTCTTCCAGAGCCGCGAGACCGTGAATCCGTACTACCTCGCCTGCCCGACGATCGTGGAGCAGGCGATGGAGCGCCTCGCGGGCCTGACGGGCCGGCGCTACGGGCTCTTCGACTACGCCGGGGCGCCGGACGCGGAGCGCGTCGTCGTATTGATGGGCTCGGGGACGGGTGCCGTCGAGGAGGTCGTCGAGCGCCTCGTTCGCGAGGGCGAAAAAGTCGGCATGATCAAGGCGCGGCTCTATCGCCCGTTCTCTGGCGCGCACCTCCTCGCGGCGCTGCCGCCGTCGGTGCGCGCCGTCGCCGTCCTCGACCGCACCAAGGAGCCGGGGAGCCAGGGAGAGCCGCTCTATCTCGACGTCGCGGTGGCGCTCGCGGAGGGCGGGTGCCGGGCGCGCGTCGTCGGCGGACGTTACGGGCTCTCGTCGAAGGAGTTCACCCCCGGTATGGTGAAAGCCGTCTTCGACGAGCTCCGCCGCGACGAGCCGCGCAACCACTTCGTCGTCGGCATCCACGACGACGTGACCCACGCGAGCCTCGCCTGGGATCCGGAGTACGCGACCGAAGATCCCGAGACGGTGCGTGCCGTCTTCTACGGGCTCGGCTCGGACGGCACCGTCGGCGCCAACAAGACCGCGATCAAGATCATCGGCGACGAGACCGCGAGCCACGCGCAGGGCTACTTCGTCTACGACTCGAAGAAATCGGGCTCGACGACCATCTCGCACCTCCGCTTTGGGCCCCGACCGATCCGCTCGACCTACCTGGTGCGGCGCGCGAGCTTCGTCGCCTGCCACCAGTTCTCGCTGCTCGACCGCTTGCCGGTGCTGGAGTTCGCCGACGAGGGCGCGACCTTCCTCCTGAACTCGCCCTTCGGACCGGATCGGGTCTGGGACCGGCTGCCGCGCGATCTCCAGGAGACCGTCGTCGCCCGCAAGCTCCGCGTCTTCGTGATCGACGGCTACCGCGTGGCGCGCGAGGCCGGCATGGGCGGCCGCATCAACACCGTCATGCAGACCTGCTTCTTCGCACTCGCCGGCGTCCTGCCGCGCGAGGAGGCCATCGCCGCCATCAAGCGCGGCATCGCGAAGGCGTACGGGCGGCGCGGCGAGGCGGTGGTCCGGAAGAACTGCGCGGCCGTCGACATGACGCTCGCCGAGCTGCACGAGGTCGCCGTCCCCGCCGCCGCGTCGAGCGCGGTCGCGCGGCGCGCGGCGGTGCCCACCGAGGCCCCGGCGTTCGTGCGCGACGTCACCGCGCGCATCATCGCGGGGAGGGGCGACGACGTTCCCGTGAGCGCGCTGCCGGTCGACGGCACCTATCCGACGGGCACCGCCCAGTGGGAGAAGCGCGCGCTCGCGACCGAGGTGCCGGTGTGGGACGAGGATATCTGCATCCAGTGCGGGAAGTGCGTGCTCATCTGTCCGCACGCGGTCATCCGCGCCAAGGTCTACGAGCCCGCCGCGCTCGCCGCGGCGCCGCCGGCCTGGAAGTCGCACCCGGCGCGCTGGAAGGGCGACTTCGCGAGCGACCGCTACACGCTCCAGGTTTCGCCCGACGACTGCACGGGCTGCGCGCTCTGCGTCGAGATCTGCCCGGTCAAGAACAAGAGCGAGACGCGGCTGCGCGCCATCAACATGCGGCCGGTCGCGCCCATCCGCGAGGCCGAGCAAGAGAACTGGCGCTTCTTCCTCGGTCTCGACGACCCGGCGCGCGCGGCGCTCCACCCGAGCCAGGTGAAGGACGTGCAGCTCATGACGCCGCTCATCGAGTTCTCGGGCGCGTGCTCGGGCTGCGGCGAGACTCCCTACTTGAAGCTCATGAGCCAGCTCTTCGGCGATCGCACGCTGATCGCCAACGCGACCGGCTGCTCATCGATCTACGGCGGCAACCTGCCGACCACGCCGTGGACGACCAATCGCGACGGACGCGGCCCAGCGTGGTCGAACTCGCTCTTCGAGGACAACGCCGAGTTCGGGCTCGGCATGCGGCTCGCCCGCGACAAGCAGGGCGAGTACGCGCGCGAGCTGCTCGCGCGCCTAGGGCCGATCGTCGGCGACGACCTCGTCGCCGCGCTCGCGAACGCCGACCAGTCGGACGAGGCCGGGATCGCGGCGCAGCGGGCGCGCGTCGCCATGCTCCGCGAGCGCCTGCGCGGCGTCGACGGCAACGACGCCCGCGACCTCGCGAGCGTGGCGGAGAGTCTCGTGCGCGCCGACGTGTGGATCGTCGGCGGCGACGGCTGGGCTTACGACATCGGCTACGGCGGGCTCGATCACGTGCTCGCGTCGGGACGGAACGTGAACGTGCTCGTCCTCGACACCGAGGTCTACTCGAACACCGGCGGACAGATGTCGAAGGCGACGCCGCGCGGCGCGGTTGCGAAGTTCGCGGCGGGCGGGAAGCCGCTCCCGAAGAAGGATCTCGGGCTCCTCATGATGACCTACGGCCACGTTTACGTGGCCTCGGTCGCGATGGGCGCCGACGACACGCAGTGCCTGAAGGCGTTCCGTGAGGCCGAGGCGTACGACGGGCCGTCGCTCGTGATCGCGTACAGCCATTGCATCGCGCACGGCTACGACATGGTGCACGCGCTCGATCAGCAGAAGGCGATCGTCGCCTCCGGAGCCTGGCCGCTCTACCGCTACGACCCGCGTCGCGCGGCGGCCGGCAAGAACCCGCTCCAGCTCGACGCGAAGCCGCCGTCGCTGACGTTCAAGCAGTACGCCTACAACGAGACGCGCTACACCATGCTGGCGCACGCCGACCCCGAGGCGGCGCGGCGCGCGTTGACGCTCGCGGAGGAGGACGTCCGCCGACGCTGGAGCCTCTATCACCAGCTCGCGGCCGTCGCCTGCGACGCCGGCGCGGCGGAGGGCGCCACGTGATCGACCTCGGGACGACGTATCTCGGCCACGCGCTGCGCTCGCCGCTCGTGATGTCGGCGGGGCCGCTCGGCGAGCACGTCGACACGATCCGCGCCGCCGAGGACGCCGGCGTCGGCGCCGTCGTGCTGCCCTCGCTCTTCGAGGAGCAGATCGACATCGAGACCCACGATCTCGATCACCACCTTACGCACGGCACCGAGAGCTACGCGGAGGCTCTGAGCTATTTCCCGGAGGTCGGCGCGTATCGGATCGGGCCCGACGCCTATCTCGACCACGTCGCGCGCGTGAAGGCGGCGGTCGACGTGCCGGTGATCGGCAGCTTGAACGGCGTGTCGTCCGGGGGCTGGGTGCAGTATGCCCGCTTGATCGAGGAGGCCGGCGCCGACGCGCTCGAGCTGAACGTCTATTTCATCCCGACGGACCCGGACCTCGACGGCGCCGCCGTCGAGCGCATGTACGCGGAGCTCGTGCGCGACGTGCGGGCCGCCGTCGGCATCCCGGTCGCGGTGAAGCTCGGACCGTTCTTCAGCGCCATGGCGCACGTCGCGCGCCGCCTCGTCGCCGCCGGGGCGAACGGCCTCGTGCTCTTCAACCGCTTCTACCAGCCCGACCTCGACGTCGAGCGCCTGGAGGTCACCCCCAACCTGCAGCTCAGCACGCCGGACGAGCTCCGCCTCCGGCTCCGTTGGGTGGCGATCCTGCGCGGGCGGGTCGACGCGGACCTCGCCGTCACCGGCGGCGTGCACGACGCGATCGACGTGCTGAAGTCGATGATGGCGGGCGCCTCGGCCGCGATGATGACGTCGGCGTTGCTGCTGCACGGCGTCGGGCATCTCGCCGCCGTGCGGGACGCGCTCGTGCGGTGGATGGAGGAGCACGAGTACGCGTCGATCCGCCAGATGCAGGGCAGCATGAGCCAGCGCGCCGTCGCCGAGCCCGCGGCGTTCGAGCGCGCCAACTACCTGCACGTTCTCCGTTCCTACGCGCTGCGCGCCCGGTGAGCCCGCCCATGTCGACGCCCGCGCAAGTACCCTCGCTCTCGATTCTCGACGCGATCTTCCGCGGCCTTTCCGATGCCATGGTGGTGGTCGACGTCGCGGGTCGGATCGTTCTCGCCAATCCGGCCGTCGCGCGCCTCTTCGGATACACGGAGGCGGAGCTGGTCGGGTCGGAAGTCGATGCCCTGGTCCCGGAGGCGCAGCGCGGTCGGCACGCCGCCGACCGCGACGCGTTCCGGCGCTCGGCGGCGATCCGCGGATCCATGAGCGCCGGCCGCCAGCTGCGCGCGCTTCGCAAGGACGGCCGCCTCGTCCCGGTCGACATCAGCCTCTCGACGATCGTCCTCGCGGAGGGCACGTTCGTGATCGCGATCGCGCGCGACGTCAACGTCTACCATCGCTTCCTCGAGGCCTGCCCGATCGCGATCTTCGTCGCGGAGCGCGAGCGCGTCAGCTACGCCAACCCGGCCGCGCTTGAGCTCGTGGGGATCGAACCGCACGGCCGGCTTCCGTCGCCCCGGCTCGCCGACCTGATCCACCCCGACGATCGCGCCGCGATGGCCGCGTGGCTCGCCGGCGCGGACGACGCGACGGAGACCTTGCGCCCGGCGATGGAGGAGCGCGTGCTGCGCGCCGACGGCGAGGTGCGTGTCGTCGAAACGACGAGCGTCGTCGTGCCGAACAGCCGCGAGCCGACGGTGCTGGTCGCCATGCGCGACGTGACCGAACGGCGCGACTCCGCGGAGGGCCTGCGCGCGTTCGAGCTGGCGCTACAGCAGCAACAGCGTTTCGCCGACATCGGCGCCGTCACGACCAAGATCGTCCACGACATCGCGAATCCGGTCGCGGGCCTCATCATGGGGACGCAGCGCGTCCTGCAGATGCTCGACCGCCTACCCGAGGACGTCGGCGGCCCGATCAAGCCGGGCGTCGACCGCGTGCTCGCGACGGCGCGCCACCTCGACATCCTCCTGCACGAGTTTCGGGAGTTCGTGCGTCACCAGCGGCTCGAGCTCGCGAATGTGCCGGTGCGCAAGTTTCTCGTCGACCTCGCCCGGGCGTGGATGGGGGAGGCGACGGGTCGCGGCGTCACGCTCGCGGTCGAGTCCGCGCGCGGCCTCGAGATGCGCGCCGACGCGCTCAAGCTCCGCCGCGCCTTCGACAACCTCGTGAAGAACGCGCTCGAGGCGATCGAGCGCGGCCCGGGAGAGATCCGCCTCGCCGCCGCCGAGGACGGCTCCGGCAAGGTGCGCATCGTCGTGCGCGACACCGGACCGGGAGTGCCGAGCGGCATGGATCCGTTCGTGCTCTTCGAGACGAGCAAGGTCGACGGCACGGGGCTTGGCCTGCCGTCGGTGCGGCAGATCGTCGAGGCGCATGGGGGTTCGGTGTCGCTCGCCACGGCGCCGGGCGAGCGCGGCGCGGCATTCGAAGTCGTGCTGCCGTGCGCGCGGCGTTGACGGCAGCGCGGCGTGCGGCCATGCGAGATGCGCCGGCGCTCGGCGTGCGCGCGGCGACCCGTACGGCGAATGCGGAGCCATCGAAGCGCGTGACGGAGGCGCCGGCCGCGTCGCCGATCGGATGACGCAAATGCGTCGCTCCGATCGTTTGCGCATGCGCAGCTGCGCAGGCGCGCGCCGCGCGGACGACGCTTCGCGTCCGGTGCGCGTGGCACCGGCGTTGCTTTCGGGGGTGTGCGCTTCCGGAGGTGGGGGAGGGCGCTCGTGGTCACGTGCGCCCTGGCAGGCATGTGGTCGCGCGTTGCGCATTCGCAAGAGGGACCGGCCGTCGACGCCGCGCTCGCGCGTTGTCAGGGCGTGATCGCGAGCGCCGCGGTCGGCATGGGGCGGCAGCGCGCCCTGCAGACACAGCGCTGCGCCGCCAGCGCATTCCGCTGTCGTCAGCTGCGACCCGACGACGCAAGCTGTGGCGGCCGCGCCGGCAAGGCATGCGCGGCCGCGAGGGCGGCGGCCGCCCAGGATGAGGCGCGGATGGCGTCGGTCGTCGGGCGCGCCTGCGCCGACGTCGCCGACCGCGTGCTGCCGTCGAGCGGGCTCGGCTTCGCGGAGACCGCGCCCGCGTGCGAGGAGCACGGCGTCGCCCTCGCCGACGACGCGGCGGTCGGCACGTGCATCGCGCGCCGCGACGCCTGCGGCGGCGCGCGCGTCGTGGCGCTCCTGCTGCCGCGCGCCGGGGAGCTGCTGCGTGTCCTCGGCGTCGCGGGCGCCGACGCGTGCCTCGTCGACCACGGCGGCACCGGCGCGCACGTCGCCGAGCCGCGGCGGGTCGGGCGGCCGCTCGATCGTTGCCTCGCTACGGCGCTCCGCGACGGCGGCCGCGGCGTCGCCGCGCGCACGAAGGCGTTCACGAGCTGCGCCTCGATGCTGTTCGACTGCGCGGCGCGCGATGCCGGGGCGCGACCGGCATGCACGGCGAGCGCGGCGAAGGCCTGCCGGACCCGGCTCGCACGCCCGGTGCTCGTGACCGACGCGCTCGCGCGGCTCTGCGGCGAGCCGGCCGTGAAGCTCGCCGATCTCGCCGCCGATGCGGGCGGCGGCATCGCGGCGCTCGCGGACGCCTGCGCGCAGGTGGGGGTGCCGTCGCTCGGGAGCGTGGACCGGTGGCTCGCGTGTCTCGACCGCCGCCTCGCATGCGAAGCGGCCGATGCCGCGGCGCGCCGCGTGCCGCGCGCCGCGGAGCTGTTCGCGGCTGCCGGGCTCGGGTTCAGGCCGCCGCACTGTCCGGCGCCGGCGCCGAGCGCGACGCCGACCCCTACCCCGCCCGCGACGGTCACGCCGACCGAGCGCGCGACCGCGGCCTCGCCGAGCACGACCGTGACCCGCACACCCACCGTGACGGTGACCCCGACCCGCACGGTCGCGCCGACCGCTGCGTCCACGGCGACCCGCACCGCGACCGCGTCGCCGTCGCCGGCCCGCACGACGACGCCGGCCACGACCACGACTCGCACGCCGACGTCCACGCGTACTGCCACGTCGACCGCGACCCGCACGCTCACGCCGACGCCCACCCGGACGGTCACCGGCACCCGGACCGCCACGCCGAGCGCGACCGCCACGCCGACCGCCACGCCGACACCCCTCGCGACCACCACGCCGAGCGGCGTCTGCGACACGGACCCGGCTCCGTACGGTCTCACGAGCCGCGTGCCCGCCACGCGCTGCCGGCTCGACGGCGATCCCGACGCGACCCCGCCGCTCGAGATCGAGCGTGTCTTCGGCGCGATCGCCTTCGCGAGCCCGGTTCAGCTGACGCACGCGCCGGACGGCACCGACCGCGTCTTCGTGGTCGAGCAGGGCGGGCGTATCCGCGTCTTCCCCAACGGCACGCCGGCGAGCGCCACCGACTTCCTCGTGCTGAGCGGCATCAGTACCGGAGGCGAGGAGGGCCTCCTCGGCCTCGCGTTCCACCCGGACTACGCCGCCAACGGCTACTTCTACGTCTATTACTCGGCAGCGAGCCCGCGGCGCTCGGTGATCGCGCGGTATCGCGTGAGCGCCGATCCGAACGCCGCCGACGCGACGAGCGGTCGCGTCGTCATGGAGATCGCGCAGCCGTACTCGAACCACAACGGCGGGCAGCTGGCGTTCGGCCCCGACGGCCATCTCTACGTCGCGCTCGGCGACGGCGGCAGCGCCGGCGATCCCGGGAACCGCGCCCAGAACATGAACGAGCTCCTCGGCAAGATCCTGCGGATCGACGTCGATCGCACCGATCCCGGCCTCGGCTACGCCGTCCCGCCCGACAATCCCTTCGTCGGCCAGAGCGGCGCGCGCGGCGAGATCTGGGCGGTGGGCCTTCGCAACCCGTGGCGCATGAGCTTCGACCGCCTCACCCACGCGCTCTGGGCGGGCGACGTTGGCCAGGGGAACTGGGAGGAGGTCGACCTGATCGAGCGCGGCCGGAACTACGGCTGGCGCCGCAAGGAGGGGAACGCCTGCTACAACCCGAGCACGGGGTGCGATACGGGGGCGTTCACTGCGCCGCTCGCGGTCTACTCGCACAGCGACGGCTGCTCCGTGACCGGCGGCTACGTGTACCGCGGCAGCCGCTTGCCGGAGCTCTACGGCGCGTACGTCTACGGCGACTACTGCAGCGGCAAGATCTGGGCGCTCCGCTACGACGGCGCGATCGCGAGCACCACGATGATCGCGGACACGACGCTCAGCATCTCGAGCTTCGGCGAGGATCGCGACGGGGAGCTCTACGTGGTGAGCCTCGGCGGCTCGATCAACCGGCTACGCCGGCCGACGGGCGCCCTGCCGGGGGACTTCCCGCGCACCCTCTCCGCGACCGGCTGCTTCACCGACGTCCCGAACCGCGTGCCCGCTCCCGAGCTCGTGCCCTACGACGTGCGCGCGCCGCTCTGGTCGGATGGGGCGGCGAAGCGCCGCTTCCTCGTCGTGCCCGACGGCACGACGATCGGCTTTCGCACGAGCGGCGCGTGGGACATGCCGCTCGGAACGATCCTCGTGAAGGAGTTCGTGTACGAGACCGACCGCGGCGACCCGGCCTCGACGCGCGCGCTCGAGACGCGCTTCCTCGTGCGGCGGGCGAGCGGCTGGCGCGGCTTCTCGTACCAGTGGAACGAGGCCCAGACGGAGGCCTACCTCCTCGACAACGGCACGGTCGTCACCTTCCCCGTGAGCGACCCGCAGAGCGGCGCGAGCGAGCACACGCACGTCTTTCCGAGCCGGAGCGACTGCGTCCGGTGCCACACGGCGGCGGCGGGCGGCACCCTCGGCCTCCAGACCCGGCAGATGAACCGGGCGCGCGACTACGGCGGCGTCATCGACGAGCAGTTGCGCGCTCTCGAGCACGCCGGCTTCTTCGGCGGCTGCTTGCCGGCGCGTCCCGATGCGCTGCCGGCGCTCGCCGATCCCGCCGACGCCGGCGCCCCGCTCGACGCGCGGGCGCGCAGCTGGCTGCAGGCGAATTGCGCGCACTGCCACCTCCCGGGCGGACCGGCGCCGACGACGATCGATCTCCGCGCCGAGGTTCCGTTCGCCGCGATGAACGTCTGCGCGGCGATCCCCCAGCACGGCGATCTCGGGGTCGCGGGGGCGCGCATCGTGGCACCCGGGCGGCCGGAGGACTCGGTCCTTTGGCTGCGCGCCGCCATGCGCGGGGCCGACCAGATGCCGCCGCTCGGGACCCTCGTGCCCGATCCGGTCGGCGACGCCGCGCTCGCGGCGTGGATCGACGGCCTCGGCGGCTGCCCGTGAGGTGATCGCGCTAGAGCTTCGCCGCGATCACCTTCAGGAGGTCGATGCAGCGGTTACTGTAGCCCCACTCGTTGTCGTACCAGGACACGAGCTTGAAGAAGCGGCTGTTGAGCTCGATGCCGGCACCCGCGTCGAAGATCGACGAGTAGTTGCTGTGGATGAAATCCGAGGAGACGACCTCCTCGTCGGTGTAGCCGAGGATGCCCTTCAGGTAGGTTTCGGAAGCCCGCTTCATGGCGGCGCAGATGTCCTTGTAGGACGTGTCCTTGCTGGTGCGGACGGTGAGATCGACGACCGAGACGGTCGGCACCGGCACCCGGAACGCCATGCCGGTGAGCTTGCCCTTCACCTCGGGGCAGACGAGCGCGACGGCCCTGGCGGCGCCGGTCGTCGACGGGATGATGTTCTGCGCCGCCGTGCGGCCGCCCTTCCAGTCCTTCTTCGAGGGACCGTCGACCGTCTTCTGCGTGGCCGTGTAGGCGTGCACGGTCGTCATGAGGCCTTCGTCGATGCCGAAGCCCTCCTTGAGGAGGACATGGACGACCGGGGCCAGACAGTTCGTCGTGCACGAGGCGTTCGAGACGACGTGGTGTTTGGCCGGGTCGTATTTCGCGTCGTTGACGCCCATCACGACGGTCAGGTCCTCGCCCTTCCCCGGCGCCGAGATAACGACCTTCTTCGCGCCCGCGGTGAGGTGGCCCTTGGCCTTCTCGGCCTCGGTGAAGAGGCCCGTCGACTCGATCACGAGCTGCACGCCGAGCTTCGCCCACGGGAGCTCCGCCGGGGTCTTCGCGCTCACGACGGCGATGTCGTGGCCGTTCACCACGAGCACGTCGTCTTCCGCCTTGTCGGCGGCGGACTTCTTCGAGGCGACGGTGCCGTCGAAGCGGCCCTGGATCGAGTCGTACTTCAGCAGATAGGCGAGGTTGTCGGCCGGGACGACGTCGCCGACGGCGACGACCTCGAAGGTCTTCCCGAGCAAGCCCTGCTCGCAGAGCGCCCGGAACACCAGACGGCCGATGCGGCCGAAACCATTGATCGCGATCTTTACTGCCATGGGTCCTCCCGAAAGCTCACGAAATCACAGCCGAACGACATATCGTCAACGCGACCCGGGTGCACCTGCCATTCTGCGGCGCCCACGTCCAGTGCCGTCAACGTCCTCAAATGTGGGCCACTCTGGGGTCCGCTTGCTCGGCGGGCGCCCGCGCCGTGAGCACCGCGAGCTCGCGCTCCACGGACTCGACCAGATCGTGCAGGTCCGGCAGCGCATCCCAGTCGGCGTTGAAGCCCCAATGGAGCTTCCCCGCGTAGCTGAAGAGGGCGATGCCGAGGGCCTGGTTCGCGAAGAGCGGCACCAGGGGATGGGCGGCGAGCATGCGCGCGCCGTGCATGTAGACGGGAACCGGGGGGCCCGGGACGTTGGTCACGACGACGTTGAATGGGCGGGCGAGAGCCGTCAGGTTCGCGAACTGCACCATCAGCGTCGGGAACGTGGCGTCGCTGAACGATTCGATGAGCTGGGTGCCGGCGGCCTGCTTCGAGCGCTTCACGCGCATCGTCTCGGCGACCGTGAGGCGCAGGCGCTCCACCGGGTCGCGCTCTTCGAGCGGGAGCCGCACGACGATCATCGCGACACGGTTCCCGACCTCGTCGCGGCTCTTCGCGTCGCGCACGTTCACCGGCACCATGACGCGGAAGTCGAGGGAGCTCGGGTCGAGCCCGCGGCGGTGGAGGAAGGTGCGGAGCGCGCCCGCGAGCACCGTGAGCACGATGTCGTTCACCGTTCCGCCGTGCCGCGCGCGGACGGCCTTCAACGCGCCCATGTCCGCGATGGTCCAGTCGAAGCGGCGATGCGGCCCGATCGGCACGTTCAACGGCGTCGGCGACGCCGGGCGGAACCCGGCGCCGAGCGAGGCGCCGAGCGCCGTCGCCATGTCGCGTGCGCCGCCGAGCGCGCTCGCCGGCCGCACGGTCGCGAGTGCCGCCGCCGCGAGGGCCTTCGCCGGCGTCACGACGCGATGCACCAGCTCCGCCGCGACGAGCTCGAGCGGAGACGGCTCGGGACGCGGAATCCAGCGCGGCGGCGGGTCGATGGCGGCCGGGCGATCGGGCGTCGGGCGCATGAGCGCACCGGTCAGCTGTACGCTGCCGACGCCGTCGATCATGCAGTGGTGCACCTTCGTGACGATCGCGAACCGGTCGTCGGGCAGCCCCTCGACGACCCACATCTCCCAGAGCGGCCTGCCGCGATCGAGCTCCTGCGACATCAAGCGCGCCGCGAGGCGCTTGAGCTGCCGGTCGTCGCCCGGGAGCGGCAGGTGCGTGTGCCGGACGTGGTAGCTCAGGTTGAA
This sequence comes from Deltaproteobacteria bacterium, assembly GCA_020848745.1. Classification (NCBI taxonomy): domain Bacteria; kingdom Pseudomonadati; phylum Myxococcota; class Myxococcia; species Deltaproteobacteria bacterium. The sequence goes on from JADLHM010000024.1 coordinate 11,719, forward strand.
GTGCGGATCGTCGACCCATACCGGCTGGTCGAAGACCGGCGTCCGCCGCAAGCGCTGGCGGTAGCGCGGAACCCGGTGGAGCTCGGACTCCATGAGGGTCCGGATCGCCTCGATGTCGACCCCGCCGGCGAGCGTCCCGAACGGCCCCTTCTCGAAGATCGCGACCGAGCCGATGTGCATGTGGCTTACGCCGTCCTCGATGCCGAGAAAGCTGTTGTCGAGGGCGGACAGGCGCTCGAAGTGCGAGTACGTCATCTCCCGGTTCCAGGAGAGCAATAAGCGCGCCCGCCGCGCGCCGCCGGAAAACCCGAGGCGGGCCGCCGCCCGGGGCGGCCGGCCGTTCTCAGCCCTGCGACTCCCGCGCGGGGCCGGCCTCCGAGGCCTGCGAAACGCCCGCCGCGCCGTCCGGGGGGCGGAACTGCGCCGCCCCCTCGATGCGCCCGGCGAGCGCGGCGCGCGCGGCGTCCGGGACGTCGGGCGGGAACCTGGCATCGCTCCGGCGCCACTGGTCGAGCCATTCGGGTCCGAGGAGCGTCCGTCCCCGGGCCTCCGCGCGGCGGGCGGCCGCGGGCGTCAGCGCGAGGGTCGTTTCCGGGCGCCGTCCGGTCGGCACGCCCCGTCCGACGACGAAGCCGGCCCCGAGCATGGCGCTCCGCACGACCGTCGAGGCCGAGTAGGTGAAGAGCTCGGTGTCGTGCTCGGCGCACTCGGTGAACACCTGCGCGAAGCATTCGAGCGTCCACATCGGCCCGTCGGTCTTCACGGAGAAGGGGTCCCAGAAGATCACGTCCGGCGTCGGTGCCGACCCGAGGCGCTCGCGGAAGTCGCCTTCGAGGAGCGTCCAGAGCATCGCCGCGTCCTCCGCGCGCCATTCGCCGAAGCGCAGCACGTGGTTCGGCGCGGGATGGTGGAGGTGCGGGAACCGCACCGCGTGCCGGAGCGCCAGGCGGAGCGACGCGACGTCGTGCTCGAAGCTCACCAGATGGAGCGGACGGCCGACGGCGGGATGCGCGCTCTCGAAGGCGCGGAGCGCCGCCATCGCGTTGTGCGCGGCGCCCATGCCGACGTCCCAGACGACGAGCGGCGTCGCGGTCCGCTCCTGGATGCGCGCGGCGAGGCGCGCCTGCTCGACGTAGAGCCCGTGCGCCTCGACGGCCGGATCGATGCCGCCGTGCATGAGCTCGCCCGACGCGCGATGGAGAATGCTCGCGTGGCCCGCGGGCGACTCGTGGACGGCGAAGCGTTCGAGGTCGCGCTCGTTGCGGCCGCGGCGCCGGCGCGGCGTCGGCACCGGCGGATTGTCCTCGTCGGCGCGCGCCAGCACGAAGCGCTGCTCGTCGCGCCATGCGGCGAAGGTGTCGGCGACGACGTGCGCGCGCATGCGCCGCATGAGGTCGTGATAGAAGCGGATGTTGTGCTTGGCGAGGAGCTGCCATCCGAGGGCCTCGCTCGTCTTGACGAGATGGTGCACGTAGGCGCGCGAGTAGTCGGCGCAGGTCGGGCACTCGCATGCGGCGTCGACGGACTCCTCGGCGAGCTTGTAGACGCCGCGATAGAGGTTCAGTCGCCCCGTGGAGGTGAAGGCCACGCCCTGTCGGGCGAGCACCGAGGGGATCGTGCAGTCGAACATGTCGACGCCGCGCTCCACGGCCTCGAGCAGGTCGAGCGGGGTGCCGACCCCCATGAGGTAGCGCGGCAGGTCGCGCGGCAGCAGCGCCGCCGCGAACGCCGTGAATCGTTCGCGATCCGCCTTGCCTTCGCCGACCGCGAGGCCGCCGATCGCGAAGCCGTCGAACGGGAGGCGGGTGAGATGCTCCGCGCTCGCGCGGCGGAGGTCCTCGAAGCACGCGCCCTGAACGATGCCGAAGAGCGCCTGCGGAGCCTCGCCGCGCGCCGCGAGGCTCCGCGCCGCCCAGCGATGGGTGCGATGCATGGCGGCCGCCGCGGTGTCGTGATCGGACGTCGAGGGCACGCACACGTCCATCGCCATCATGATGTCGCTGCCGATCGCGAGCTGCGCCTCGATGCTGCGCTCGGGGCTCAAGACGACGCGCGTGCCGTCGACGTAGCTGCGGAACACGGCGCCGTCCTCCGTGATCACGCGATCGTTCGGGAGCGAGAAGACCTGATAACCGCCCGAGTCGGTGAGCACCGAGCGGCGCCAGTTCATGAAGCGGTGGACGCCGCCGAAGCGGCGGAATACGTCGAGTCCGGGCCGCAGCAGCAAGTGGTAGGCGTTGGCGAGGAGCACGTGTGAGCCCGCGGCCTCGAGCTCCTCCACCGTGAGCCCCTTCACGGTCGCCTGCGTACCGACGGGCATGAAGAGCGGCGTTTCGACTTCGCCGTGCAGGGTCCGCAAACGGCACGCGCGCGCGCGCGAATCGGCGGCGGTCGCCTCGATCCGGAAGTGCAGGCGTGACGTCATGGCGGAGCCGTTGCCTCTGTCACGTCGGGCGCGCGCTCGCCAGCCGGTCGGACGCCGCATCCGAAGGTCGGAACCTCCGGCCGCAAAGTCCGGGGCGCCGGCGCGTCCTCGTTGAACGCGCCGGCGCTCCTCTCCGCGCCGAACCCTTCCCGCGCTGCGCTCCACTCGCGCGCGGGGCGGCGGGATGTCTCGTCCGTCGCTCCACTACGACCGGACGCCACCGTGACTAAACAATAGTTGTTTGCTTGTCAAGCAAGAATAGATTGGTGTACGGTCGCCGGGTCATGCAACGGCGGAGTACCGCGCCCAAGGGCATCAAGGATCTCTTCTACGAGACCCGTGTCCTCAGCGGCCGCGAGTATACCGTCACCCGCTTCGCGAGAGAGGTCCTCGGCGGCGCCGTCGACCCCGTGATGCTCGGCTACATCGAGAAGGGAAAGCGCTTTCCGAACGAGGCCTTGGTGCGACGCCTGGCGGCCGTCCGGAACGAGCCCGTGGCGCCGCTCCTGGCCGTGCTCTACCGCGATCGCATGCTGTACGCCTTCGGACGCGAGCTCGGTCGCGCCCTGCACGACCCGGCGGCGGTCGAGGGCGTCGCCGACGCCGACCTGGCCGTCCAGGTGAGCCGCGCGATCGCGGCGCTCCCCGACGACGGCGCCTGGATCACGGCCGCCAAGTGGCGGACGGCGATCTCCGTCGCGGTCCGCGACAAGTCGAAGGCGAGCGACGTTTCGAAGGTCACCGATCTCCTCAAGGAGCGCGGGCTGGTCGAGACGGCGAAGGGCAAGGTGCGGCGGAAGTCCCGGCACTTCGTCGCGACGACGCTCGAAGAGCGGCGCGCGCTGGCAATGGAGTTCACCGCGATCTACACCAAGGCGCTGCTCGACAAGGTGAGCCTGCCCGAGCGCGCGGCGTCGACCCATCTGCGCAATCACTATCTGCACATCGAGCGGGAGCGGCTTCCCGAGTTCTACCAGCGGCTCGAGAAGGCGGCGCGCGCGTTGGCCGAGGAGTTCGCGGCGGACGCCGGCGCCGGAACGGAGTTCCTGAACGTCTTGATCGTCGGGACGCCGGTCTGACGGAGCGAGGATGAACAGCGAAACGCCACGAGTACGACACGTCTTGATCGCCGCGACGCTGTCCGTCGCCCTGGCCGCAGTCTGCGGCTGCGGCGGCAGCGGCTCGAGCGGCTTCGACGCCGTCGCGAGCGAGGCGACCACCATCCAGCACGTCATCGACTCGGGCGACTGCACGACGCTCGACCGGCAGACCTTCTGCGCCTCGGGTGTCGAGGCGCCGGGCCCGTTCGCCGGCGCTCTGGTGAAGATCGCGGCGCCCGAGGACGCGCCGCTCGTGTGCGAGGGCACGCCGATCTCCGAGAAGTGTACGGCGCCCCTGGCCTTCACGACCGAGGGGTTCGACCACCCGACCAGCCTGCTCGCGGCGGTCGCGGAGAGCGAGGAAGGACCGTGGCGGCTCGCCGCGGTGACCGTCGAGAACCAGGGCGGCGGCGCCGGCCGCGCGGTGTCGATCGCCGTTCCGGCGCGCACCGATACGAACGAGCCGACGCCGCTCATCGCCGCGGTGCTCGTCTACCAGGGGACGCCGCCGGCGAACCTGCCGCCGCTTGCCGCGCGCCTCGCGGACTTCGACGTCGACCTCGTCTACGTGAGCCAGCGCCTCGAGATCGTCGTCCCGCGTTAGGGGGTTTCCTTCGCCCAGCCAGCGGCGAGCGGCACGAAGAAGCGCAGCGTGATCTTGCGCGTCCGGAACCGCCAGCCCGCCGGCGTGCGGACGTAGCGGTCGTCGTACCAGCCGGCGCCGATCATGCTCGTGCCGTCGACCTCGGCCCGGAGGTCGACGTAGCAGGTGCCGCTCGCGGCGTCCCCCGCGAGGTCGACGACGTGCTGCTGCACGAACGGCAGAAACGTCGATCCGCTCCGCAGCATCTCCCGGAAGCCCGCGTCGAGCGCGGCGCGGCCGCGGATCGGCGGGCGCGTGCCCGGGTCCATCTCGCCGTCCTCCGCGAAGAGGCCGGCGAGCATCTCGACCTGGTTCTGCCAGACGTAGTGGGCGTAGCGGCGCGCGAGGTCGCGGATCGCCTCGAGGTCGGCGAGATCGGCGGCGCTCATTGCGCGAGGTGGTCCAGATACTCGGCGAGGCCGTAGCCGACGCGATCGCCCCAGCGCCATTCGGTCATGCCCTCGGCGATGCGCGTGACCTTGCCGTCGCGGCGGTTGCGGAGCGGGATCATCGACAGCACCTTGCCGGTGATCTCGATCACCTCGCCGCCCTTGGTGGTCGCGCGCACCCGGATGCGGTCGTGCAGCCGCTGCTCGCCGGCGTACTCGGTCGCGACCTCGGTGCGCACGATCGCCTCGTTGTCGCGGCCCTTGCGGAACACGTAGCCGGCGTGGATCTCGCGCCCGTCGCGTTGCACGATGAGGCTCGGCACGGCGCCGAGATCCTCCCCGAAGCTCATCGTGAGCCAGCGGTAGGACTCCGGCGCCTGCCAGTAACGCGGCCCCCACGAGTGGTCGCGGATGCCGGGCGCGTCGAGCGTGAACCGCTCGTCGCCGATCACGAGCGTCCCGACCGCCTTGCCGTGCTGTTCGAGGTGGCCCTTGGCGAACTCCTGGCCGGCCTTCTCGGTGCGGACGCCGACCCAGCGATCGCCCTCGCGCCGGCGCGGCTCGCCGCCGTACACCGGCGAGAGGCCGAGCCAGCGCGCGTCGAGATCGACCGGCACGAACGGGTTTGCGGCGAAGGCGGCCCGCGGATCCGCCATCTCGAGCGGGTGCGTCAGCATGCAGGCGCGGCCGCGATAGGTCACGCGGTGCTCGACGAACGGCTCCCGCACCTCGAAGCGGAGCCCGCCCGCGTCGTGCGCGGCGTTCGAGTCGATCTCGGGCCGCTCGAACATGAACGCGACCCGGCCGTCGGGGAGGTAGAAGCACGTCGTCATCTCGGCGTGGCCTTCGTTCGGACGGTTGCCGAGCCGCACGAAGCCGCCGACCCGCTGGCGCGGGTCGAAGAAGTTGTAGTACGCGCTCTCGTTGAAGTTCGCCTCGCCGCTGTTCTCGTGCATGAGGTCGTCGGTCGGGAGGACGACCAGCTCGACGTCGGCCATGGCGACTCCCTACGCGATGGCCGCGCTCGCGTGCAACCTCGGGTCGCGACCCCGGGTCGCACGCGAGCGAGCAAGCTCGCCGCCGAGCGGACCGCGTGCTAAGCGGGCGCGATGATCTCCACCAGCGATTTCAAGCGGCACCTCCGCATCCAGATCGACGGCGAGCCGTACGTGATCCTCGACGTCCACGTGCAGTCGCCCTCGGCGCGCGGCGCGAGCTCGCTCTCGAAGATCAAGGTGCGGAACCTCAAGACCGGGCAGGTCTTCGACAAGACCTTCCGCGGCGGTGACAAGGTCGCGGAGCCGAACGTCGAGCTCCGGCCGATCCAGTTCCTCTACCGCGACGACGATGGCTTCCACTTCATGGACACCCAGTCGTACGAACAGTTCGCGCTCACGACGGACGACCTCGGGGACCTCGGCGGCTATCTGAAGGACGGCATGAGTAGCATCCGGTCGGTGCTGTTCAACGACAAGGTGATCTCGATCGAGATCCCGAACACGGTCGTGCTCGAGGTCGTCGATACCGCGCCGGCGGTGAAGGGCGCGACGGCTCAGGCGCAAACGAAACCGGCGACGCTCGAGACCGGGATCGTGATCCAGGTGCCGTCGTATCTCGAGGCGGGGGAGATGGTGCAGGTCGATACGCGCGAGGCGCGCTTCATCGCGCGCGCGAAGTAGCGGGCGCCCGCCGCTGGCAAAGGGTTTCCGGACGCTGCTAGTTACGGCGGATGCGCGTGCGCGGCGGAGGGCGTCGATGACGATCGCGTCAGCGCGCGTGCGGGCCGAGGCGCCCGCCGACGCCGACGCCGTGCGCGAGGTCGTGACCCGCGCTTTCGGGCGTACGGACGAAGCGCGTCTCGTCGACGCGCTCCGCGCCGCCGGCAAGGCGACGATCGCGCTCGTCGGTGAGCGCGGAGGTCGAGTGGCCGGGTACGTGGCCTTCAGCCCGGTGACGCTCGACGGCGCGCCGCTCGGTCTCGGGCTCGCGCCGCTCGCGGTTGCGCCGGAGGCGCAGCGGGCGGGCATCGGCGCCGCGCTCGTACGCGCCGGTCTCGACGCCTGCCGCACCGCCCGCGTGGACGTGGTCGTCGTGCTCGGGAGCCCCGTGTACTACGGCCGCTTCGGCTTCGTCGCCGCCGAGGGCCGCGATCTCCGCTCCGAGTACGACGTCCCGCCCGGCGTGTTCCAGGCGCTCGAGCTCCGGCCGGGAACGCTCGGGGGGCGCGCCGGGGTCGTCCGCTACGCCGAGGAGTTCGCCGGCTTCTGAGGGGGCGTCAGGCGGAGGTGGTCCGCACGAGGTCGACGACGCGCGCGGCCAGCGCGTCGAGCTGCGCGCCGAAGAAATGGTCGGCGCCGGGAACGAGCGCCAGCGTGCTCGCCGGCGCGAAGCGCTCGCGAGCGGACTCCAACGCGGCGAGCGGGCAGAACTGGTCGCGGTCGCCGGTCACGAACGCGAGCGGCACCGCGCAGCCGGCGAGGAAGTCGAGGCCGATCATTCGGACGGGCGGCGCGACGGCGACGACCGCGCTCGTCCCGTCCGGCTCGGCGGCGCCGGCGCGGAGCGCCATCACCGAGCCGAAGGAGTAGCCGGCGAGCGACACGCGCCCTCCGTCGAGACGCCCCCGCAGCAGCACCGCCGCCGCGCGCACGTCGTCGACCTCGCCGCGGCCGTCGTCGTAGGCGCCGCCGCTCGACCCGACGCCGCGAAAGTCGAAGCGCAGCGTCGCGAACCCTGCGGCCCCGAGCGCGCGCGTGAGCGCGCGCACGAGGTCGTTCTCCATGCTGCCGCCGAACTGCGGGTGGGGATGACAGACCACCACGCCGCCTGCCGCGTCGGACGGCACGGCGAGGCGTCCGTCGAGCGTGACGTCACCCACCGTGATGCGAACGCTCTCCTCCATCGGCGTCGGTGGTACGCGCGACGGGCGCCTACCGCAAGCCTATTCGTAGAGAGTCGACGACGGCACGCACACCTCGCGGAGCCCTCGCAACTCGCCCGTGAGCGTGCTCATCGGAGTAGTGATCGTCATGCGGGTCGCCGCCTCTCCACGGGTCGCGTGGCGCCGTGAGCGATAGCAGACCTGCAGGCGCCCGGCCTCCTCGTCGATGCAGAGCCGGATGGGGCCCGCGAGGACGAGCCGCTCCTCGCCCTTCGTCGTCGGTATCGTCACCCGGTGGCGGCGCATGCCGTCGCCGGCGCGCACCGGATAGCAGAGATGGGGCGCGCCCGCGCCGTCCGCGTCGACGCCCGCGCCGGGCGGCGCCGGCTCGACGAGCGCGGGCGCCTGCGCGAGCTCGGGCCGCGCGACGAACACCGTCGTCTCGCCGAAGACGTTGCTGATCCGAAGCGATGCCTCCGGCGCTGGGTCGAAGCGCTCGGAACGGAGGGCGTGACGCGTGAGTGCCGGCTCGCCCGGCTGGTCGGTCGCGTCGCTCGTGACGGCGGGGATGCAGAGCGCGCGCGGCGTGCGGACGTCGCCGACGAGCTCGCCGAAGCGATCGACGACGTGGACGGTGGTGCTGTGCCCCCGCTCGGTCCGCGTGGCGCCGAGGCGATGACAGCGATACGCCTCCACGAGCGCGATCGGAGCGTGCGTGTCGTCCGGCGTCGGAGTCGCGCCGGGCGCCGGCGTGGCTTCGCCTTCGCCCACCGACCCGCTTCCCCGCGGCGGATCCACCGTCAGGAGGAAACTTCCGGTCGCGCCGTCCGCGCCGTCGACGACGATGACATACGTCTGGTCCGCCGCCACCGCGAGGCTCAAGCGCGAGCCCTTGGCCTTGCCGCCGACCGAGGTTCTGCACCCGTTGTCGTCGTCGTTGCAGGCGAGCTCGGCACCGCCGAGGCAGCCGCCCTTGCGCACGTACAGCACGGTGTCGAACGTCGTGGCGGTGGCGCTGCAGGTCGAGATCGTCGCGATGCCGGAGACCCGCGGCGTCCAATGGTAGACGCGCTCCGCCGCCGCCGAGGTCGCGGCGCAGGAGCCGGCGACGTCGCTGCCCGGCATTCCCGTCGTCGTTCCGGTGAAGGTGCCACCGCCGGCCGGGATCTGCGCGGCGGCCGCGCACGCGCCGGTCGGTGTCGGAATCGGCGTTGCCGTGATGGCGGGCCTCGGGGTCGCGGTGAAGGTCGCGGTCCACGTCGGGGTCGGTGTCGGCACACCGGTGGGAGTCGCCGTCCGGGTGGCGGTCGATGCTGGCGTCTGCGCCGCGGTCCGCGTCGGGGTCGCGGTACTCGCGGCGCTCGCGTGCGTCGCGGTCCTGACCGGTGTCGTGGTCGCGACCGGCGTCACGGTGCGTGCCGGCGTCGCCGTCGCCGGCGCCGGCGGGATCACACGCAGCGTGAAGGCGCCGCTCGCCGCTCCGAATCCGTCGACGACGATGAAGTACGTCTCGCCCGCGGTGACCCACGGCGCGATGCGCGAGCCGTGGTACGTGCTCGGCTCGGCCGTCGCGCAGCTCCCGGAGTCGTCGTTGCAGCCGACCTCGGTGCCGCGGCAGGTGCGGCGGCGGACGTACAACACGGTGTCGAACGCGGTTCCGGTGGCGCCGCAGGTTTCGAAGGTGGCGAGCCCGGACACCGACGGTGTCCAGCGGAAGACCTTCTCCGGCGCGTTCGACGCCTTGACGCACGAGCCGTCGAGTGTCCCGGTGCCCGAGGTGACGCTCGTGACGGTGCCGCCGGCCGGGGCGATCACGACGGGCGCGGCGCACGTGCCGCTCGTCGCCGGGGGATCGTTCGGGTCGAGCGAATTGGTGCCGGCCGCGACCTCGGTGCCGTCGCCGATTCCGTCCCCGTCGGTGTCGGGTCGCAGGCGATCGGTCTCCGTCGCGTCGGTCACCATGTCGAGGTCGCGATCCTCCGCGGCGTCCGTGAGGCCGTCGTCGTCGGAATCGAGGAGGCCGGCGATCGCCGCGTAGGCGAGTGTCATCTCGTTCGACGGCACGCTCTCGGTCGCGCCGACATAGCTCGTCAGCCGGAAGGAATGGTTGCCGCTGTCGGCGAGCCCCTCCTCGACGTGCGTGATCATGCCGTTCGCCTCGGCGGACGGATTGCCGAGATCGATCGCCGAACTCCACGCGCCGGTCGTCCGCACGTAGAGGCGATAGCCGCTCACGTCGGGCACCGCGCGCCACCGCAGGCGCACGCTGAACGCGGACGCCTCGTGCGGCACGAGGGCTAGCACGCACGCCACGACGAGCGCCGCGCTGATGAGACTCCATCGGAACGACATTTTGGGACGGGAAGCGCCGTGGAACGACCCGGACGGCGTGCGCTCTGTTGCACAGCGTATGCCAGAGAGAACGCCGTAGCGACAGGGGTTCCCTCGTTGCACTTCCGCTCGACCCCGAGGTACTGCATGCACCGCTGCCGCTTCGGACCCCTCGCACCTTCACGGGGGGAAAAGCTCCGGACTGCGCAAACGCTGTGATGTCGGCCATGCACTCATCGCTGACGGATCGCGCGGTGGAAATCATGGCGGACGCCGGTCACGGTTGGCTCCGCCGCCGCCGCTCGCTAACCATGGGGACCTCCGGATGGAACGCCCACGGCAGACGCTCGAGCGCGAGCACCCGATTCCGCCCCGTGCCTGACCGCGAGCTCGACGCCGGCGAGCTCCGCCGCATCAGCACGGCGACGCTCGCGCATTACGACGGCAGCGCCGATTCGTTCTGGCAGGCCACGCGCGACCACGACGTGCGCCAGAACATCGAGGCGCTGCTGCGCCATCTCCCCCCGGGACGGCGGCGCGTCCTCGACTTCGGCTGCGGTCCCGGCCGCGACCTCGCCGCGTTCACCGCGCTCGGCCATGACGCCGTCGGGCTCGACGGCGCGCGCAACTTCGTCGCGATGGCGCGGCGGTTCAGCGGCTGCGAGGTTCTACACCAGGATTTCCTGGCGCTCGCGCTCGCGCCCGAGTCGTTCGACGGCGTGTTCGCCAACGCGTCGTTCTTCCACGTGCCGGCGCAGGAGATGCCGCGCGTCCTCGGCGCGCTGCGCACCGCGCTCCGTCCCGGCGGCGTCTTCTTCGCGTCGAACCCGCACGGCGCGAACGAGGAAGGTTGGAACCGCGGCCGGTACGGCTCCTACCTCGATGCGCCGACGTGGCGTCGCGTCGTGATGGCGGCGGGCTTCACGGAGCTCGAGCACTACTACCGTCCGGCGGGCCTGCCGCGCGCGCAGCAGCCGTGGCTCGCGACGGTGTGGCGCCGCTAGCGGCGCTCGTCGCCGCGAAATCCGCTCGCCTTCTCGCGACGGGCTGCTAGTATGCGCGCCGATCTTCGCCGGGTGGGGTAGTGGAGGGCAGCATGGGTCCAGCCGTAGCACCAGCGATCGACGCCGATCTCAAGGAAGCCGCCGAGGAGCGCTACCTCAACTACGCGCTCTCGGTCATCACCTCGCGCGCGCTTCCCGACGTGCGCGACGGCCTCAAGCCCGTCCAGCGCCGCATTCTCTATTCGATGTACCAGAACCTGCGCCTCACGGCCGGAGCGCGGCCCCGCAAGTCCGCCGCGATCGTCGGCGACGTCCTCGGCAAGTTCCACCCGCACGGCGATGTCGCGGCGTACGAGGCGATGGTGCGCATGGCGCAGGACTTCGCGCTTCGCTACCCGCTGGTCCAGGGCGAAGGGAACTTCGGCTCGCTCGACGGCGACGGCGCGGCGGCGATGCGCTACACCGAGGCCCGCCTCACCGCGCTCGCCGAGGAGATGCTCGACGACCTCGGGTCGGACACGGTCCCCTTCCGTGCCAACTACGACTCGACGCTCGACGAGCCGATCGTCCTGCCCTCGGCGATCCCGCAGCTCCTGATGAACGGCTCGACCGGCATCGCGGTCGGCATGGCGACGAACGTCCCGCCGCACAACCTGAAGGAGATCGTCGCGGCTTTGGTGGCGCTGATCGACGACCCGAAGCTCGCGGTGAAGGATCTCGTGAAGCTCGTGAAGGGTCCCGACTTCCCGACCGGCGGCGAGATCCTGAACAGCAAGAAGGAGCTCCGCGACATCTACGAGAGCGGCCAGGGCGCCGTTCGCCTCCGCGGCGAGTACAAGGTCGAGACCGGCGCGCGCGGCAAGAAGAACGTCGTCGTCACGTCGATTCCCTACACGGTCAACAAGTCGACGCTCGTCGAGGAGATCGCGGCCGAGATCGTGGCGCGGAAGCTACCGCTCATCGTCGACGTGCGCGACGAGTCAACGACCGACGTGCGCGTCGTACTGGAGCTCAAGCCCGAGGCCTCGCCCGAGGCCGCGATGGCGTATCTCTACAAGCACACCGCCCTCCAGACGAACTTCAACGTCAACCTCACGTGCCTGAAGCCGACGACGAATCCCGCGGTCGGCCAGCCGGCGCGCGTCACGCTCCGCGATCTCTGCCGGGAGTTCCTCGACTTCCGGATGATCGTCGTGACGCGGCGGCTCGAGCACGAGAAGCGGAAGCTCCTCGAGCGTCTCCACATCCTGGAGGCGCTCGCCAAGATCTACGACGATCTCGACGCCGCGATCCGCATCATCCGGCGGTCGGAGTCGCGCGCCGACGCCGCCGAGAAGCTCATGAAGCACTTCGACCTGGACCAGATCCAGGCCGACGCCGTCCTCGAGATCCGGCTCTACCAGCTCGCCAAGCTCGAGATCGAGAAGATCCGCGCCGAGATGGCGGAGAAGAAGAAGCGCCTGAAGGAGATCGAGGCGCTGCTGGCGAAGCCGAAGGAGCGCTGGAAGCTGATCCGCGCCGACCTCCAGCGCATCGACGAGAAATACGGCGACAAGCGGCGCACGACCTTCGCCGCCGGCGACGAGCTCGAGTACGACCCCGAGGCCTACGTCGTGCACGAGGACGCGACCGTCGCGCTGTCGCGCGACGGTTGGCTGAAGCGCGTCCGCGAGGTGAAGGACCCTTCTTCTACCAGGTTGCGCGAAGGCGACGCGCTCTTCGCCTTGTTTCCCGGATCGACGCGCGATCGCCTGGTCCTCTTCTCGACCAAGGGCACCATCTACGTGATGCGCGTCGCCGACGTGCCGGCGACGACCGGCTACGGCGAGCCCGTGCAGTCGCTGCTCAAGTTCGGCGACGGCGAGCGCGTGGTCGCGGCGCGCTTGATTCGCGACGCGGGCGCCGCGCCCGGGAAGTCCGCGGCCGGTGAAGAAGCGCCGGCGCAGGCCGCGCTCCCCGGCATCATCGAGCTGACCGAAGAGGTGCTGACGGTGCTCGTCGCGACGGCCAAGGGCTACGGCTTCCGCGCCGTCCCCGACGTGACCGAAACGACCCGCGCCGGCCGGAAGCTCGCGCGGGTCGGCGAGGGGGACGAGATCGTGAGCGTCGACGCCGTGCACGGGCCGGTCTGCGTCGTCGCGACGGCCGCCGGCAAGATGGTGCGCTTCGCGCTCGACGACGTGCCCGAGCTCGCCGGCCCCGGGCGCGGCGTCATCCTGATGAAGCCCGACAAGGGCGCCGACAAGATCGTCGGCGCGCTCGCGCTCGGGAAGAAGGACGCGTTCGTCGCGGTCACGCCCGACGGCGGCGAGCGCGAGATCGCGGTAGGCGAGGTGCCGGCCGGCAAGCGCGCGCAGAAGGGCCAGAAGGTCGTGAAGCGCGGCGGGGTCGCGGCCCTGAAGCACGTCGAGGCGGAGGAGAAGTAAGCATGGCGGCGACCTACACGGCCAAGGACATTCTCGTTCTCGAAGGGCTCGAGCCCGTCCGGCGCCGGCCGGGCATGTACATCGGCGGCGTCGACGCGGCTGGCCTCCATCACTTGATATGGGAGATCGTCGACAACTCGGTCGACGAGGCCATGAACGGCCACGCCGACAAGATCACCGTGACGCTGCACAAGGACGGCTCGTCGATCACCGTCGGCGACAACGGCCGCGGCATTCCGGTCGACAAGCACGCGCAGTACAAGAAGCCGGCGCTCGAGCTGATCCTCACGACGCTGCACGCCGGCGGCAAGTTCGAGGCGAAGAACTACTTCCACTCGGGCGGTCTGCACGGCGTCGGCGCCTCGGTCGTGACGGCTTTGTCGGAGCAGCTCGTCGCGACCGTCAAGCGCGAGGGCGCCGAGTGGCAGCAGAAGTTCGCCCGCGGAGTCGCGACCGGGCCGCTGAAGAAGCTCGGGCCCGCGCGCGGCACCGGCACCACCATCTATTTCAAACCCGACGCCAAGATCTTCCCGTCGATCAAGTTCGATCCGAAGCGCATCGCCGAAGTCCTCGAGGCGAAGGCCTACCTCCACAGCGGCCTCACCATCGATCTCAGCGACGAGACGAGCGGCACGAAGCAGAGCTTCCACTTCGACGAGGGTCTCAAGACCTATCTCGGCAAGATCATCGGCGACGCCGGCAAGGTGCCGCTCGCCGGCGAGGTCTTCACCATCCAGAAGACGCAGGACGATCTGCACCTCGACTGCGCGCTCGCCTGGACCGACGAGCCGTCCGAGAAGGTGCTGTCGTTCGTGAACAGCATCCCGACGGGCTCGGGCGGGGCGCACGAGAACGGCTTGAAGAGCGGCCTCGTGAAGGCCGTCCGCAACTACTTGACCGTCCACAACCTCCTGCCGCGCGGCGTGCAGATCACCGCCGAGGACGCGCGCGAGGGCATCGTCGCCGTCCTCTCGATCAAGATCCCGCAGCCGCAGTTCCAGGGCCAGACCAAGGACCGCTTGAACAATGCCGAGGTCACCCCCGTCATCGACGGCATCGTCCGCACCGCCGTCGAGAACGCCCTGAACGCCAACCGCACCGCCGGCGACGCCATTGCCGCGCGCGTCATCCTGGCATCGCGCGCCCGCAGCGCCTCGCGCGCCGCCGCCGAGCAGGTCACGCGGAAGAGCGCCATCTCGCATCGCCTGAACCTCCCCGGGAAGCTCGCCGACTGCTCGTCGACCGATCCCGCCGAGTGCGAGCTCTTCATCGTCGAG